>JAFTEI010000014.1 GCA_017453965.1 Lachnospiraceae bacterium | reverse complement strand
CCGGGTCGAGCCTTAAGCCCTTGCGGATATGGGCATCCGCAGCATTTCTGTTGTAGACCTCCGTCAGCGGGTCGTATTCGGCCCTGGTCTCCAGAGAATTGAGAATATCACTCTTTATGGTCTTTCCTTCGTTTCCCATGCTCCCTGTATTTCCTCCTTAAATATCCGAATCGCCTCTGTTTCCATAGATGTCCTGATTTGTCACGTTGCTGTTTCTGTTTGTATCAGACTCGCCTGTATTCCTGCTGCCGTAGATATCCGAGTCGATTACATTTCCGTTCCCGTTGTCCACTGTGTCAGGCTTCACGGTCTCAAATATACTCTCCTCCGGCCTCTTCACCTCGGGCTGCGGGGTTTCAGGCTGCGCAGCTTCAAAAACGCCATACTCCTGCCTCCTCGCCTCAGGCTGTGGTTCAACCGGCTGAGGCTGTATTACCTCTGACCTCCTGGGATCGGCTATACCGTATCTTAAAGCAAGGTAGAGCTCCGCATTGGTGGAATGGATATAGGGCTTTACCCACAAAAGCCCCAGGAGCCCAAAGGTGAAGACATTCAGAATATCCCACAGAATAAAGGACAGATCCAGCACAAAGGTCCTCCATTTATTTCCGTTCATAAGCTGCCTTGAAAGCAGGATCGCATCGTTGGGCTTCATATCCGGGTCATCCGCCAGTATAAAGGGCACCAGCCTGTAGGAATAGGCCTTTATCAACCCCGGTATCACAAAAAGGAGCCCCCACAAAAACAGGAATACCTCCTTTAAAAGCTGTGTTTTTACTATATTCCAATAGCGCCTGTTTTCAAAGGAAAAGCCCAGGCTCCCCAGGGAAGCAGGGTCGTTATGGTTATCGAGGTAGAACCTCCGGCACCCCACCTCCAGGGGCTGCAGCAAAAATATCCTTAGCGCCAGGCCTATGAGCAGGCCTATCAATAACAATATGGCCACCACGGAGATGACCCCTAAGAGCATCCGCCTGTCTATATCCGACAGCCCGAAGCTTTCCAGTGCGGCGTCCAGAATGTTCTGACTTCTGAAGGAATATCCCGCATTCTTTATGTCATTTATGGATGTTCTAAAGCTTGTCCTGTAGCTTACAAAGGTCCCTCCTCCAATACATAAGGTGAGTACAAAGGAGGCCAGAACCGTCCTCCAGTAATTTCTTTTGAAAAATTCCTTAGCATGAGTCTTAAGCAAAGCTCTGGTCCACATCGTCATATCTCCTCTTTAAACGTATTCAGGGCGGCATTGACTGCCACCCTGTATTATAACATATTTATGCAATTTTTTTGCCGCCTATTAGCTTCATTCCACCGAAGCTTTTAGAACGCCGTCCTCGGCATCTATGACTATTACCGAGCCCTCATGCACATCCCCTGAGAGTATCAGCCTGGCCGACAGCGTCTCCACGTTCTTTTGCATGTAACGCTTCAGCGGCCTTGCGCCGAAGGTCGGGTCGTAGGAATTCTCGGCTACGGCCTTCTTCGCCTCGTCGGTGAGCCTTATGGACAGCTCCCTGTCAGCGAGCCTCCTGTTCGTATCCTCCACGAGAAGGTCTATGATACTGTCGATATTTTCACGGCTCAGAGGACTGAACATTATGGTCTCGTCCAGCCTGTTCAAAAACTCAGGCCTGAAGTGGTTCTTAAGCTCCTCGTTGACCCTGCTTTGAGTAACAAGCGTTATATTACCATCCGCGTCTATTCCGTCCAGAAGATACTGGGAGCCTATGTTGGAGGTCATTATCAGTATCGTATTCTTAAAGTCCACGGTATGTCCCTGGGAGTCCGTTATACGCCCGTCGTCCAGGACCTGCAGCAGCACATTGAAGACGTCGGGATGGGCCTTTTCTATCTCATCAAAGAGCACCACCGAATAGGGCTTGCGCCTTACGGCCTCGGTCAGCTGTCCTCCCTCGTCGTAGCCCACGTAGCCCGGAGGCGCTCCAAGGAGCCTCGATACTGAATATTTTTCCATGTATTCGCTCATATCTATACGAACCATATTGTTTTCATTGTCAAAAAGCGCCGCCGCCAGGGCCTTGGCCAGCTCGGTCTTTCCGACTCCCGTAGGTCCCAGGAAGAGGAAGGAGCCAATGGGCTTCGAAGGGTCCTTGATACCGGCCCTCGACCTTATGATGGCGTCCGTCACCCGTCTTACCGCATCGTCCTGGCCGATGACCCTCTTATGCAGCTCGGTGTCCAGGTGCAGGGTCTTCTCCTTCTCGCCCTCTGTCAGCTTCGCCACGGGTATGCCGGTCCAGCGGGAGACGATCTTTGCGATCTCGTCCTCGTCCACCGCCTCATGCACCATCGAGTATTCGGTATTCCTGACCTTCTCCTCCTCGATCTCCAGATGGCGCTTGAGCTCCGGCAGCTCCACATATTGCATCTGGGAGGCCTTTTCATAGTCGCCACTGTTCATCGCGAGCTGTATCTGGTTATTCAGGGCCTCGATACGCTCTCTTATCTCGGAAAGCTTATTGACTCCGGCCTTTTCGTTCTCCCACTTGAGCATCATATTGGAGAACTGCTCCTTGCTCTCGGCGAACCTCTTCTCCAGGTCCTTGAGCCTCTCCTGGCTCTGATTGTCCTTCTCCTTCCTGAGGGCCATTATCTCTATTTCCATCTGGGTATTCTTGCGTCGAAGCTCATCGAGCTCCGCCGGCATCGAATTGAGCTCCATCTTTATCGAAGCGCAGGCCTCATCCACGAGGTCTATGGCCTTGTCGGGCAGGAAACGGTCGCTTATATATCTGTTGGAAAGCACGGCCGCGCTCACCAGGGCGGCGTCCGAGATCTTGACGCTGTGGTAGACCTCGTACCTCTCCTTCAATCCACGCAGAATTGAGATCGTGTCCTCTACGGAGGGCTCGTCCACCATGACGGGCTGGAACCTTCTTTCAAGGGCGGCGTCCTTTTCTATGTACTTCCTGTACTCATCCAGGGTCGTGGCGCCTATGCAGTGGAGCTCACCCCTCGCCAGCATGGGCTTTAGCATGTTCCCGGCATCCATCGCCCCGTCGGTCTTGCCCGCGCCCACGATGGTATGGAGCTCATCTATAAAGAGGATGATCCCGCCGTTCGACTTGCGTATCTCCTCGAGGACGGCCTTCAGCCTCTCCTCAAACTCTCCCCTGTATTTTGCTCCTGCCACCAGGGCACCGAGATCCAGGGAAAAGATTTCCTTATCCTTCAAGGTGTCCGGCACATCCCCCTGGACTATCCTCTGGGCCAGACCCTCAACCGCCGCGGTCTTGCCGACACCGGGCTCGCCTATGAGCACAGGGTTATTCTTTGTCTTTCTCGAAAGTATCCTTATTACATTCCTTATCTCGTCGTCACGACCTATGACGGGGTCCAGCTTCTGCTCCCTGGCCCTCGCTACCAGGTTAATGCCGTATTTTTCCAGAGAATTATAGGTGTTTTCGGGATTGTCGCTGGTGACACGCTGGTTTCCCCTGACGGTCTGCAGGGCCGAAAGGAAGCGGTCCCTCGTCACGCCGTATTCATCGAATATCTTCTTTATCTCCTTGGCCGGGGACTTTATCATCGCCAGGAACAGATGCTCCACCGAGACATATTCGTCCCCCATGAGCTTCGCCTCGTCCTCGGCGCCTATCAGCACCTTGTTCAGGCTCTGGGAAATGAATTTCTGCCCCGTGCCCTGCACCTTGACGCACTTGCCTACGGCAGCCTCAGCCCGCTCCATAAAATAATTCTTATCTATTCCCATCCTCTCTATGAGCTTCAGGATGAGGGAATCGTCAATGGTGAGCAGGGAATAGAGCAGATGCTCCTGGCTTATCTCCTGATTGCCGTATTCCATTGCCAGCTTTTCGCAGTTATTTACCGCGGTTATAGAGTTTTGAGTGAATTTATTTATATCCATGGTTGCCTCCCTTCCACGACCAGTTGTTGTTATTTTGCTTACGTAAGAATTTATACCACGGATTGTTAGCACTGTCAATAGTTGAGTGCTAAATTGTCAGAAAATTTTACTTTTGTCTGTAGGATAAGGGCAGATTCATTTTCTTGCACGGAGCACAACAGAGCGTACAAAATTATATATCTTCTTATATATAAGGGAGATCAGCAGCGAGCATATGAAGTTGAGCGGAACCAGCAGAAAGATCAGCCATGCATAATCATCTATCGTAAAGAACATGCGGTTGACCCGGTCAAATATTATGGTCTCCATCACCGCCGAAGCCAGATATATCTCGAGTGAAACGGAGGATATCTTCGCCAGAACATACCTTACCGCCGTATTCTTTACCTCGATGTCGTAAAGCAGCAGGAAAAGAGCTGTCGCACATATCGCCAGCGTCAGGCAGTTGTATCCGCTGTCCACCCTCCCCAGGGTGAACCAGTCAAAATTATCCCCGGCGGCGTAAACGAATGAAATTGTGGCGTTGACTAAAACCATTGCCAGCACGACGAAAGACAGAAGCACCTTATTGAGCCTGGGCCTGTTCTCCCGGATATAGCAGCCCATAAAATAATAGAAAAGGGGATATAACATCTGCCAGTAGTTCGGAACGGCCAATTCCAGTATGGAGCCTATGATCGTGACAGGCGCAGTCTCGGAGGACACCGGAAGCAGCACGAGGGGATAGACCATGGATATGGCCGCAAGGGAAATAAGGAGTATGTGCTGCTCCTTCTTCGACTTGAGGGCATGCCACAGCCTGTTCAGAAAGGGCGCTATAGCCATCAGCGAGATATAGAAGCCCACGTACCAGGCCAGGGAATAGTCCCCCAGCATCTTAAGGCCGTCCTTGACAGTGCCGGGCTCGCCGTAGTAGTAATTGTTTACCAGGAGTCGCAGCACCGAGAAAAACAGATATGAGATAAATATGGGTATCAGCGAGGCATAGTGCGCCTTATCCGGCTCCTTATTGCACTTGAAAAAGCCCGTCAGCATCATATAGAGAGGAACGCAGCACATAAAGAGCCACCGCTCCGCCGTCAGTATAAACATCACCGGAGTATTCATCAAAGTGGCGTAATACCCGCACTCCATAAAAAAATGCACCGCCACCATGAAAAAAGCGGCAACCACCCTCACAATATCCGGCCCCGTCAGCCTCGCCTCTATAGCAGTCTTATTCATAACCCCCATCCCCCTGCGGAAAGATCAAAATCACGATCCTCCGGATGAATATTATTATACAGCTCCTTACAAAAGGAATCGAACGACGTTATATCCCCCGAAATATTGTGCAGTTCCCGGTTGTGATCCACCACACAGCATTCACAGGTCTGTGCATCCACGACCATTATCATCTGATACAGGCTTTTTACAGCATACCCTATCGTAATTCTTATTTCATCGATATTCTTCAACATAAATCACCCTGGATATAAAAGCTTCGTATTTTAAGTGCGCTCAGCGCATACAGGTTATAGATTCAGACTGTTCTCATCCAGCATCTGCTCCTTTTTCAAATAATTCCTGATTGCACCAATAATCTCTGAGGCCGCTTCCAACTGCTCTTTTGCTTCCTCCTCCGAAACAATATTGAAATCCCCGTAATCCCCTTCTTCCCTATATTGCTTCAGCCTTCCCAGCTTTCGTCCTAAATCTCTTGACATAGGTCCATCTTTTACATAATTCTGATAAAAGTATGCGATTGCGTCCTTATGTCGCTTAAAATCAACTCCCTCCAAAGCAATAACTGCTTTTACCGCATAAAATGCTGCATAATATGAACGGTTCAGCGAATCCCGGTATAATTTTTTCTCAAAGCAATACTCTGCAGCCTTAAATGATTCCTCTGCTTGTGCCTGACGATATTTGCTCAAATCTATCCTTCTTTCATCCATTTAATTCTACACCCTCTTTTGCTATGTTGTCATAAAAAGGAAGTGCTCCCAGCCAGTATTGGAAATCGGCTATGTTTTTCACAATCACGCTGATGTCAACACCATAATCCATTTCATAATCAAATGCCAAATCGTATATTCTTGTTTTTTCTTTACGTATTTCGTCTTCCGATAATGTCGTAAGCAGCATCAGATCAATATCCGAATGCTCATCATAATCACCGCGTGCATAGGATCCATAGAGTATCGTCTTAGTAATATGTCCACCCAACAAGTCATTTGCCTGTATCGAAAATTTTCTAATAATCTCAATATAATCAATCATTACATTCACCTTTATTAAAGGGGTTTATCCCAGTAATAGCTCTTAAGAAGCTACTCTGTTCCTTGCACATGAGCTTTATTTACTATACATTATCTTAACATATTTTTTCTATTTTTTACTTGATATGACCTTTTTTATTATTTTTCACATCGACCTATTATTCCTTCAGCTTTAAAACCCTTACTTGCATTTTACATACTCCTGCTATATGATTCTTCGGTGAAAGGGAGGTTCTGTTGAGAAATGGTGAACTGATGCTGAACTTTCGGAAACTTTTCTACCATATTAATATAGAAGCAGGTGCGTATGAAAAATATACTTTGTTTTGGAGATTCTAATACCTATGGATATATGCCCCTTACGGGAAGGCGATATGATGAGAAAACACGCTGGACGGGACGGCTTCAAAAGCTCCTGGGGTCAGATTACAAGGTGATCGAAGAGGGCTGTAACGGAAGAACGACTGTTTTTGAAGATCCTTATGACGGCTGGACCAAGGGAATAGACTATATCTGTCCCTGCATCAAAAGTCACAAGCCAATAGATATTGTAATACTCATGTTGGGCAGCAACGATCTGAAGGAATTTTTTCATAACACCGTTGATGAAATTGCACGCGGCGCGGGAGCTATCGTAGATTCAATATTTTCTTATTGCAAAGAGGTTCAGAAAAGCCAGCCCAAGGTCATTCTGGTATCGCCGCCCCAAATAGGAGAAAATATAGCGCGCTCTGACTTTTACGGCACCTTCACCGAGAGTGCTATTGAGCGGTCAAAGGAATTTCCGGTGGCCTACAAACGGATCGCAGAGGAAAAGGGCTGCATATTCTTCGATGCCGCGCAGTGGATCAAGGCCTCAAGGGAGGATTCGCTGCATCTCACCCCTGAAGGGCATGCAATACTCGCCTCTAAATTTGCAGAGCTCGTGCTTAAGCTTGATGGCAAAGCCCTTCCTTCAGACGGAGGCTACTACGTTGCACATGGAAGCAGAATAACAGGTGATGTCACTATAGCAAAGGACTGTGGCATCTGGTATAACGCTGTCATACGCGGCGACGAAGCTCCTATCATAATCGGCGAACGGACCAATATTCAGGATAACAGCGTACTTCACACCGACTATGACTTCCCCCTTAAAATAGGCTCAGACGTAACTATCGGACACGGAGCCATAGTCCACGGCTGCACTATCGGAAATAATGTGATGATCGGCATGGGCGCCATT
>JAFTEI010000134.1 GCA_017453965.1 Lachnospiraceae bacterium | reverse complement strand
GGGAAATTATGTGTTGACAAGGAATAATTTTTGTGGCATAATCAATTTTGCAAAAGCAAATAGAGCAAAATTAAAATGGATGCAATGAAAAACTACGATGCATTAAAACTGAATAACCAGGTGTGCTTTCCGTTATATGCCTGCTCCAAGGAGCTGACGAAGCAGTACACTCCTTATCTTAAGAAGCTGGGCCTCACGTATACACAGTATATTGTAATGATGGTCATGTGGGA
Organism: Lachnospiraceae bacterium; assembly: GCA_017453965.1. Classification (GTDB taxonomy): domain Bacteria; phylum Bacillota; class Clostridia; order Lachnospirales; family Lachnospiraceae; genus NK4A144. Next base: position 52,884 of record JAFTEI010000134.1, on the reverse strand, counting down.
GAAGGAGGCCGTTTCGTCGAGGGAGCTGGCGGAATGCCTGCATTTGGATTACGGGACTCTTACGCCTGTTTTAAAGAGGCTCGAGGCATCGGAGTATATCACAAGACAAAGGGACCCCCAGGATGAGCGCCTGCTGCTTTTAAAGCTTGCGAAAAAGGGCAGGGAGCTGAAGGATGAGGCGATAAAGATCCCATCCTGCATTGCAAAGAGCATGGGGCTTACCGATGAGGAATTTATGACGCTCTATATGCTTACGTACAAGGCACTCGGCAACATGGAAAAGAACGATAAAAACCAAGAAAGGTAAAAAGGAGGCAACAAGATGTTCTACGATTATGAAGTAACAACAGGCAAGGGTGAGAAAGTTAATCTTTCGGATTATAAGGGCAAGGTGGTTCTCGTTGTGAATACTGCTACCGGCTGCGGCTTCACACCTCAGTATGCGCCCATCGAGCAGATGTACAAGGATTACCATGATAAGGGCCTTGAGATTTTGGACATACCTTGCAATCAGTTCGGAGGACAGGCTCCCGGCTCTGATGACGAGATTCATGAGTTCTGTACCGTACACTATAACACTACCTTCCCTCAGATGAAGAAGTCAGACGTCAACGGAGAGAATGAGCTTCCCCTGTACACCTATCTGAAGTCCGAGAAAGGCTTTGAGGGCTTTGACGAGCATGAGCTTAAGGGCCTCCTTGAGAAGATGTTTTCCGAGAAGGACCCCGATTGGGCAAAGAAACCCGACATCAAGTGGAATTTCACCAAGTTTGTCATCGACCGCGAGGGCAATGTGGTAGCCAGGTTTGAGCCCACTGCAGATATGAAGAAGGTTGAGGAGTGCGTGAAATCATTGCTGTGATCACTCGGCCTTGTCTTTCACGTAGTAATGCCGGGCCAGCCATTGCGACAATCCATCGAGGCCCGGATAAATAATTCTTTCGCTGATATTGAGCTGATCAAGGAGATCCCGCACTTGCCAACGGATCTCCTTTTTTATTATAAATTTTACCGTGTTATTAGTATGCTCATCGAGGAAGGTGATAAGGTCGGGCATGTTTAACGGAATAATGGAAAAGAAGGAGTATTGATTTATTATTCTCGGTTCTATTGACGGAGGCTCCACAATAAGTACGGCCTTTCCGCCCATATCACGATCATATTCCTCCAGTCCGACACAGGACTCCTGGAGCATTTTCAGCGAAAATACAGTGGTTTTTGACCGCTCCATGATCCGCTGATATTTGTCGGGCAGCAGCGAGTGTAATTCGTCCACGTCTATTCTCCATACGACGCAGTCATGCTTGTCCATATTGTCGAGGTTATTTTCCGTTACCGCAAAATGAATGCTGGTCAGTGCGGAAAAAGACCAGTCCAGGAGCCTTGTGGGAAGGCCGTGATGCTGCCCGAGGATCATCTGTCTCCAGGTGCTGGTCTCTATCGAGGGATCCTCCAGGGCTGCGTATTTTGTAAAGGTTTCAAGGATGGTCGGCTCCAGGAAATGGCTTTTATCCTTGCAGATACGTTTCAGGGAGGTCACAAGATCGAAATCCGCGTTCGGCATGCCGCGATAGATATGCAGGCTGCGGTAGCGCCCCAGATCAGCTCTGTATCTTTGCTCGGTTATAAGCTTGGAAATTCCAAAAATGTCGTCTAATACCACTGTTTTTATCATATCGGGCGTCTCCTTTTTTAGCCAGTCTCATCAATCGCTGACATCTGTATCGAGTATCATATTGACTTCAAAATCAGGGTAAAGCTGCTGGATCTCCTGCTGGATCTCCTCGCAGAGAGCTGCACGGTCGGGTGCCGAAAAGTCTATTATGACATCGGCATAAATTACGTTGGGGTTGAAATCCACATGAAAGCCATGAGTCTGAAGGACATAATCGTGTGAATGGATCTTGGCCATTATTTTTTTGTGCATTTCAAGCGTTTGCGGGTCGCTGGTATTTACTGCGTATATTCCGATAGCTTCCAGCATGACTCCGTGCTCACTATATACCCTGCGTGTAAGCTCCCTCGAGAGGTCGTCTATTTCGTCGGCATTTAAGGATTCTTCTACCTCGATATGAACAGAGCCGAGATATTTATCCGGGCCATAATTATGGAGCATGAGGTCATAGGCGCCATACACCAGGGGATTTTCAGTGAGGGTACGCTTGACATTGCGCGAAAGCTCCGGGCTGATTCGGGCTCCGAGGATCTGGCTTAAGGTTTTGGACAACATTTCAATACCGGATTTTATGATTATGCAGGCGATGATGATGCCCAGATAGGCTTCTGTGCTGATCTTGAAGGCTATAAAAATAAAGGCGGCCACGATGGTTGAAGCGGAGATCAAAACATCGGATACGGCATCCTTTCCGGAGCCTATCAGGGCCTCTGAATTCAGCTTTTTTCCGGCTCGTTCAGTGAATAGGGCAAGGAGTATCTTCGCGAAGACCGCAATAAAAAGCAGGGCTATCGAAAGGGCTGTATATTTGGGAATCTCGGGGAAGATAATTTTTTTTACGGATTCTATCAGGGCAGTCAGACCGGCATAGAGAATGATTATAGAAATAAGCAGGGCGCTCAGCTGCTCGGCCCGGCCGTGGCCGAGGGGGTGTTCCCTGTCGGGAGCCTTTTGGGCATACTTCGCTCCGAATATAGTAATGCAGGAGCTCAGTACGTCGCTTAAGTTGTTGACCGCGTCAAGAGTTATCGCAATGGAGTTGGTCACAAAACCTATGATGGCCTTGGAGGCGGCCAGGCCGACGTTGACGGCTATGCCGACTTCGCTTACACGTACTATTTTTTTATCGCGGTCCGGCAGTGTGTTTTTGAGACTCATTATCAAATCCTCTGTAGCTTGAGATAAATAAATATTTTTTGTATAATCCTTTTTGTGCGGCGCAATATTATTTGTTGCACCTATTACATTCTATCAGATTAAACAGATTAGACAACAGCAGTAAATTTTGATGGTATTAATTTTATGAGAAGAGATAAGATCAACTATTATCTGGATCTTGCGGAGGTCGTGCTTGCCAGATCCACCTGTTTAAGAAGACAATACGGAGCCGTCATCGTTGCAAATGATTCTGTGATCTCCACAGGATATAACGGGGCTCCCAGAGGAAGGAAGAACTGCACGGATCTCGGAGTTTGTTTAAGGGAATCTCTGGGGGTTGCCCGGGGAGAGAGATACGAGCTCTGCCGTTCCGTTCACGCTGAAGCGAATGCGATAATTGCTGCCTCCCGCAAGGAGACCCTCGGGGCAGCGCTGTTTCTCGTCGGAAAGGAAGCTTCCGACGGAGCATATGTCCAGGATACGGACTGCTGTGCGATGTGTAAGAGGCATGTGATAAATTCAGGGATCACAACTGTTTACGAGAGGATCGATAAAGACAATTACAGGGTAGTGGATGTTGAAAAGGACTGGGTCGAGGGAGATGAGACCCTTCCGCCGGATATAGTTCCGGCACGCTATAAGGAAAGCGGCAAGTGAAGTCGCGGCATTAATATTATGAGCAAAAGAAAAAGCGGAGTCCAGCCAAGACTCCGCTTTCATTTCGCTGTTTTTGATATTGATCATTCAGCCTTGATAGCACCTGTAGGGCAAGCACCCTCGCAAGCACCACAATCGATACATGTAGCAGCGTCAACCTCGAACTTGCCATCGCCTTCGCTTATAGCGTTTACGGGACAAGTTGATGCACAAGCACCACAGCTAACACACTCGTCAGAAATTACATGAGCCATTTTCAAATTCCTCCTTACCAATTGAAATAAATAATTGTTCTGATTATTCTAATACATAATATATGTATTTTCAAGTGAAGCGTGGAGGGTTATGCGTTAAAAAATTCTCATTAAGGGGATGGTCAGCACTGTCGGAGAAAAAGACAAGCAGATTTAAAAGTTATTTATGAACAGCTCCTGAGGAAATGCAGCAGAATTTCAGCAAAAATTACAGTTTGAGCAATATGCCGCATATTAAAGTTGACAAATACGCATGAGCAAATGTATAATAACAACGCTGTTGGCATGACACGCTATTCAGGCATTGGGAGAAGTACTCAAGAGGCTGAAGAGGCGCCCCTGCTAAGGGTGTAGGTCGGGAGACCGGCGCGAGGGTTCAAATCCCTCCTTCTCCGTTTAAAAATTAGCTTCAAACATTGATGTATTCAGTGGTTGGAGCTTTTTTGCTGACTGCCGTATATTTAAAGGGGTGTGCAGGATAGTGATAGTAGTGTTACAATTCTGAAGAGATACAGCGAAACATGGATGGAGTACGATGGAAAGGGAGAGTGTATTGTGGTTGAGCTTAAGGTCGTGAAACGGGAGGGGGAGGAGACTACCGACCTCCACGAAAAGGATGGAGTTGTATGGGTGAGCTACAGGGTGCCCGACAGGCTGCCCTGGCTCATAAACGCCTTTTCCACGAGGCTTGGGGGAGTGAGCGAAGGCATATATGAGCAGATGAATCTTGCGCATACGGTGGGGGACGATCCGGAAAGGGTGCTGGAAAACCACCGTATTATCGGGAGCGCCATCGGAGTGGATACAGAGGATATGGTGCTGGCCTTCCAGACGCATACTGTAAACGTAATGGAGGTCGGGGACAGGCACCGCGGCATGGGGGTAGTCCGTGAAAGAGATTACCGCGATGTGGACGGGATAATGACGAATGTGCCGGGAGTCTGCCTCCTGACTTCCTATGCCGACTGTGTGCCGCTGTATTTTGTCGATCCGAAAAACCGCGCGATAGCCCTTTCCCATTCCGGCTGGCGCGGGACGGCGGGGAATATCTGCCGCAACACCGTTGAAAAAATGCATAAGCTGTACGGAACAGAGCCCGCCGATATTATCGCGTGCATAGGGCCCTCCATCGAAGCAAAATGCTATGAGATAGGCGAGGATGTGGCGGAGGAGTTCCGCAAGGCATATCCAGAGGAGGCGCTGGAAGCTATTCTTTTGCCGGAGGAGGGGAGGGCGGACAAATATCTGCTGGACCTGACTCAGGCCAATTTCGAAAATATGGTGGGCAGCGGGATACTTCCGGAGAATATTTCACGGCCCGATCTATGTACGGCCTGCAACGCGCTATGGCTGCATTCGCACCGTGCCAGCAAGGGAAAGCGCGGAGGAATGTGTGCGTTTCTGTCAATACGCGAGTGAGGTGAGGATATATGGATTTTAAATTACACTCAGATTATAAGCCTACCGGCGATCAGCCCCAAGCAATAGAAAAGCTTGTTAAGGGCTTTAAGGAGGGAAATCAGTGCCAGACCCTTTTGGGCGTTACGGGCTCGGGAAAGACCTTCACGATGGCGAATGTCATAGCGGCCCTGAATATGCCGACGCTGGTGATAGCGCACAATAAAACCCTGGCCGGACAATTATACGGAGAATTCCGGGAATTCTTCCCCGAAAACGCTGTCGAATACTTTGTGTCCTACTATGACTACTACCAACCGGAGGCCTATGTGCCCTCGACAGACACGTATATTGAAAAGGATTCTTCTGTCAATGACGAGATAGACAAGCTCAGGCTTTCCGCCACCGCCGCGCTGTCGGAGCGCAGAGACGTGGTAGTCGTGGCCTCAGTTTCCTGTATATACGGTCTGGGCTCGCCTGACGACTATATGAGCATGATCGTCTCGCTGCGCCCTGGACAGGAGAAGGACAGGGACGAGGTAATTCATGAGCTCGTAAATATCCAATATGAAAGAAACGATATCGACTTCAAGCGCGGAACCTTCAGAGTTCATGGGGATGTGCTGGACCTGTTTCCGGCCGAGGACGATTCCCATGCGGTGAGACTGGAATTCTTCGGCGACGAGATCGACCGGATACTGACCTTTGACCCTCTTACGGGAGAGGTTTTGACGGAATTAAAGCATCTGTCAGTCTTTCCCGCCTCGCACTACGTTGTTCCGAGAGAAAAAATGGAGCGGGCGATCGTCGAAATCAAACAGGAGCTGGACGAGAGGGTAAAATTCTTTAAATCTGAAGACAGGCTCATAGAGGCGCAGAGGATATCGGAGCGCACGAATTTTGATATAGAGATGATGAGGGAGACAGGTTTTTGCAACGGCATAGAAAACTACTCGCGCCCCCTCTCGGGCAGGGCGCCGGGGACTCCGCCCATGACTCTCATGGACTTCTTCAAGGGCGACTATCTGATCATCGTGGATGAGTCGCATATGACGATCCCCCAGATAGGCGGGATGTACAACGGAGACCAGTCCAGAAAGACGACTCTGGTAGATTACGGCTTCCGTCTTCCCTCGGCAAAGGATAACAGGCCGCTTTCCTTCAACGAATTTGAGCAGAAGATAAACCAGATAATGTTTGTGTCCGCGACCCCCGCGGCGTATGAGGAGGAACACGAGCTGCTGAGGGCGGAGCAGCTGATAAGGCCGACGGGGCTGCTGGACCCCGATATAGACGTGCGTCCCGTGGAGGGACAGGTCGACGACCTGGTGGGGCAGATAAATAAAGAGCTGGAGCACAAGGGCAAGGTGCTGGTGACGACCCTTACCAAGAAGATGGCCGAGGATTTAAACGACTATCTCAAAGGCGTAGGAATAAGGGTAAAATACCTGCACTCTGATATAGATACCCTGGAGCGCAGCCAGATAATAAGGGATATGAGGCTAGACGCCTTTGATGTGCTGGTGGGAATAAACCTCTTGAGGGAGGGGCTGGACATCCCGGAAATATCGCTCGTAGCCATTCTGGACGCGGATAAGGAGGGCTTCCTGCGTTCGGCGACCTCTCTTATCCAGACCGTCGGAAGGGCGGCAAGAAATTCAGAGGGGCGGGTGGTCATGTATGCGGATACCATGACCGAGTCCATGAAGATATGTATAGATGAGACAAAGAGAAGGCGGGAAATCCAGTCTGCGTATAATGAAGAGCACGGAATCACGCCCAAAACTATACAGAAGGCGGTCAGGGATGCGATAAGCATAGGGAAGGAAATTGCGGAGACCGAGCTCAGGTTTGAAAAGGACCCTGAGTCCATGAGCGCTTCAGAGCTGGAGAAGCTCATAGGAAAGCTGGAGAAGCAGATGAAAAAGGCCGCTGCGGAGCTGGACTTCGAAAATGCGGCCGTTTACAGGGACAAGATCGCCGAGCTGCGTAAAAATCTTAATGAACTGCGTGGAAGGATATAGGCTTGAAAGTCTTTAAAATTTACCATATAATATGAAGCCGACACGCGAAAACCGATATATTGAAAAAATAGTAACAATACAGGCCTGGATTCGGAAGGAATCGGCCCAGAAGGAAACAGAGGATCAGGATAATGGAAAAACTCTCAATAGTAGTACCTACGTTCAATGAAGCAGGAAACGTGGAAAAGCTGGCTGAAAGGGTCAACAAAGCACTTTACGATGTGAATTATGAAATAATTTTCATAGACGACAGCACGGACAATACGCCCGAGGTGCTGGAGGCTCTGTCAATGAAGGATACCCGGATAAGGTATGAACACAGGGTAGGGGAGACAGGACTGGCGACAGCCGTCATAAGAGGCTTCCAGGTTGCGGACGGAGAGATACTTGCATGTATGGACGCGGATCTTCAGCATCCGCCCGAAATTTTGAGATCGATGTATGCGGCGGTGATGTCTGGCTTCGATTTTTGCATTCCCAGCCGTTTTATTCCGGGAGGAAGCGACGGCGGTCTGGACCCATACAGGAAGTTTGTTTCATGGGTTGCCAGATGGATCGGAAAGGTACTGCTTCCCTGCTTAAGGAAGATATCGGACCCCACCAGCGGTCTGTTCATGTTCAGGAAAGAGGTCATTGACGGCGCGGATCTAAGACCCGTGGGCTGGAAGATCATGATAGAGGTCCTGGCAATGTCGAATTATTCCACTGTGGTGGAGATACCCTATGGGTTCCAGGACAGGACCAGCGGGGAGTCAAAGCTTTCCGGCAAGGTCACCATGCAATACCTTCAGCAGGTTAAAAACCTTATGTCCAGAGCTACGAAGCGCGGCGGGATAACGGTAACCCGCTGGACGAGCTCCAGAACGGATGCAGCCGTACACGAGATCCTTCAGAAAAGCTCAAAATAATGGAATGGAGCAGCTATGAGCTACAAGTCAGATGTTGCTGGGGATAAAACTCCCTTTAATAATGGAGATATGATTTGAAAGACGCAAAGAAGTTTATCAAGATAAGAGGGGCCAAGGTTCATAACCTGAAGGACCTCTCGATAGACATACCGAGAAATGAATTTGTAGTGCTGACAGGGCTTTCCGGTTCCGGAAAGTCCTCACTTGCCTTTGATACTATTTATGCGGAGGGCCAGAGGAGATATATGGAATCCCTCTCCTCTTACGCGCGTCAGTTTTTGGGACAGATGGAAAAACCGGAGGTGGATTCAATAGAGGGCCTTCCCCCGGCCATATCCATAGACCAGAAATCTACAAACAGAAATCCCCGTTCGACGGTGGGAACGGTCACGGAGATATATGACTACTTCCGCCTGCTTTACGCAAGAGTGGGGACCCCGCACTGTCCGAATTGCGGCAGGGTCATTGAGAAGCAGAATGTAGACCAGATGGTCGACCGTATAATGAAGCTGCCAGAGAAGACGAAGATAATGCTGGAGGCGCCTGTGGTCCGGGGCAGGAAGGGAGAACATGCCAAAATATTCGAAAGGGCCCGCAAGAGCGGCTACGTGAGAGTACGGGTCGACGGCAATATGTATGAGCTGTCCGAGGATATCAAGCTGGATAAGAATATCAAGCACAATATAGATATCGTGGTGGATCGTCTCGTGGTCAAGGAGGGTATCGAGCGCAGGCTTGCGGATTCCATAGAGAGCGTGCTCAAGCTTTCGGAGGGACTGCTTACAGTCGACGTTGTGGACGGCGAACCCCTCAATTTTTCCGAGAGCTTCTCCTGTCCTGACTGCGGTATAAATATAGAAGAAATAGAACCAAGGAGCTTCTCCTTCAACAACCCCTTCGGAGCCTGTCCAGCATGTACCGGTCTGGGATACAGCATGGAATTCGACGAGGAGCTCATGATACCGGATAAAAGCCTGTCCTTCAATGAGGGCTGCGTCCAGGTCACGGGCTGGCAGTCTTCCAATAAGGAGGGCAGCTTCACCCACGCGCTGTTAAAGGCTCTGGCGGAAAAATATAAATTCTCGCTGGACACGCCTTATGAGAAGCTTCCTGCAAAGGTGAAGGATATGTTCATCAACGGGACCAACGGAGTGATAGTCAAGGTGCCGTATAAGGGAAGGTATTCCGCAGGAGTTTACGACGAAGCCTTTCCCGGACTTATCAAAAATATGGAGCAGCGCTACAGGGAGACCTTCAGCGATTCGCAGAAGGCGGAATATGAAAAATACATGAGGATAACTCCCTGTCCTGTGTGTCACGGGCAGAGGCTGAAGGCCTCCTCGCTGGCGGTGACCCTGGGAGATAAAAACATCCATGAGGTGACCTCTTATTCGGTGACGGCGCTCATGGACTTTATCGAAAAGCTGGAGCTGACCGAGTACCAGAAAATGATAGGGGCAAGAATCCTTAAGGAGATCCGGGCTCGTGTAAAATTCATGATAGATGTGGGGCTGGATTACCTGACGCTGTCAAGGGGGACGGCCTCGCTTTCGGGAGGAGAGGCGCAGAGAATAAGGCTGGCGACCCAGATAGGCTCAGGCCTCGTGGGAGTGGCCTATATCCTGGATGAGCCCTCGATTGGCCTGCATCAAAGAGACAATTCCAAGCTTATAGATGCGCTGAAGGCGCTGAGAGACCTGGGCAATACATTGGTAGTGGTCGAGCACGACGAGGATACCATGCGAGAAGCGGACTACCTCGTGGACATAGGCCCCGGGGCGGGTATGCACGGCGGAGAGGTGGTCGCGGCCGGTACGGTGGAGGACGTGATAGCCTGCGAGGAGTCCATAACCGGCCAGTATCTGAGCGGAAAGAAAAGAATCGAGCTCCCGGAGAAACGTAGAAAGCCTACGGGCTGGATCAGGATAAAGGGGGCCAGGGAAAATAACCTTAAAAATATAGACGTAAAGATACCATTGGGAATAATGACTCTGGTTACGGGAGTTTCAGGCTCGGGAAAATCCTCACTCATAAATGAGATCCTCTATAAGAGCACGGCGCATATCCTGAACCGTGCGCTCACGATACCCGGAGACCACGACGGTATAGAGGGACTGGAGCAGCTGGATAAGGTAATCGCCATCGACCAGTCGCCGATTGGCCGTACTCCCAGATCGAATCCCGCCACCTATACGGGAATGTTCGATATGATAAGGGATCTCTTTGCATCCACGGTGGAAGCCAAGGCCAGGGGCTACAGCAAGGGAAGATTTTCCTTCAACGTCAAGGGAGGTCGCTGCGAGGCCTGCGGCGGAGACGGGATAATCAAAATAGAGATGAATTTCCTGCCGGATGTCTACGTTCCCTGCGAGGTCTGCCACGGACACAGGTACAACAGGGAGACGCTGGACATAAAATATAAAGGCAAAAACATATTTGAAGTGCTGGATATGTCGGTCGAGGAGGCGCTGGGCTTCTTCGAAAATATCGAGAGCGTGCGGCGGAAGCTGCAGACCCTTTATGACGTAGGCCTTTCCTATATCAAGCTGGGGCAGCCCTCCACTGAGCTTTCCGGCGGAGAGGCCCAGAGGATAAAGCTGGCCACCGAGCTGTCCAAGCGCGGAACGGGCAAGACCATCTATATTCTCGACGAGCCCACTACGGGCCTGCATTTCGACGATGTTGAAAAGCTGGTAAGGATATTGAGACGCCTGTCCGACAGCGGAAACACCGTGGTCGTCATAGAGCATAACCTGGACGTTATAAAATGCGCGGACTATATCATAGATATGGGTCCCGAGGGGGGAGACGGAGGAGGAACAGTTGTCGCAACCGGGACTCCCGAGAAGCTGGCAAAGGATAAAAAATCCCATACGGCTCCCTTCATTAAAAAAATGTTGGAAAAGGAATGACAATCTGAAAAAAATTTTCGTTTTACTCTTAATTTTTTAAAGCCACTGTCCGATTAGTATATCAGGAGTGGATTCGGGCACGGATGCCGTCGGTGTATTTTTTCGTTCTGCTATGAATGAGTCAGTGCACCTGAGATGTCCGTGTCCTTTTTTTACAAAAAATTCATTGTAAAACGACCATTTTAAGTTATAATGATTAATGACGTTTTTGCAACTATTCGGAACAGCCCGAAAACGATGCCAGATGCGCTCAGCGCATCTAAACGGCATTCAAAACATGCCACTGGCATGTTTTGCACTTGCTGCTGAGGGCGTACCAAAGGGCGAATTCGGCAGGAAGCCCGCCCATTTGCGAAGCAAATCTTAATTGCGGGCTTCCGTAACTGTTCGGAACCCGAAGGGTTCTGGACAGTTAGCGTTTTTTGAGAGGAGATTAAAATGGTCGCTACAGATATAGGAATTGATTTAGGGACGGCGAGCATCCTTGTATATATAAAAGACAAGGGAGTAGTTTTGAAGGAACCCTCTGTTGTAGCATTTGACAGAGATACAAATAAAATCAAAGCGATAGGCGAGAACGCAAGGCTCATGCTTGGACGTACGCCCGGAAATATCGTGGCCGTCCGTCCGTTGAGACAGGGAGTTATTTCCAATTACACGGTAACTGAGAAGATGCTGAAATATTTCATGCAGAAGGCGGTGGGAAGGAGAACCTTCAGAAAACCCCGTATCTGCGTCGGAGTTCCCAGCGGAGTTACAGAGGTTGAGCAGAAGGCGGTAGAAGACGCAGCTTATCAGGCCGGAGCCCGTGAGGTCGCCATAATCGAGGAGCCGATAGCGGCAGCCATCGGAGCCGGAATAGACATAGCAAAGCCCTGTGGAAACATGGTGGTAGATATAGGCGGAGGAACCTCCGATATAGCTGTAATATCTCTTGGCAGCACGGTCGTTTCTACGTCGATAAAGATAGCGGGAGATAACTTTGACGAGGCTATCGTCCGTTACATGAGAAAAAAGCATAAGCTCCTTATTGGTGAGCGTTCCGCTGAGGATCTGAAGATAAAGATCGGTTCGTGCTTTAAGAGAACGGAAGCCGATTCCATGGATATAAAAGGAAGGGACCTTGTGACAGGTCTTCCCAAGACTATAAGAGCTACCAGCACAGAGATGGAGGAGGCTCTCAGAGAGACGACCTCCCAGATAGTGGACGCGATACACAGCGTACTGGAGAAGACGCCGCCCGAGCTTGCGGCGGATATAGCCGACAGGGGAATAGTCCTGACCGGAGGCGGAAGTCTCTTGAGAGGTCTCGAGGATCTCATAGCCGATAAAACGGGAATAAATACCATGACTGCCGAGGACCCGATGACAGCGGTAGCGGTCGGTACCGGAAAGTATGTGGAGTTTATCGCGGGCTACAGGGACGATACGTAAAGGTATCGGACGATAAACAAATTAAAAAGAGGATAAGAAAATGGTAAAAGGTCTCTACACCGCATATTCGGGAATGATCAACGAACAGCACAGAATGGATACATTGACAAATAACCTTGCCAATGTAAACACTACCGGATATAAAAAGGAGGGGGCGACCAGCCAGTCGTTTAAGGACGCGCTGGCTTACAAGATCAAAGACAAATCGGTCTACAACCTCACCCAGCGGATGGGAACCATGAACCCCGGAGTCAAGATCGGAGAAAATTACAACGATTTTTCCGAGGGAGCTTTCCGTGAGACTGAAAATACCTTTGACCTTGCACTGTCCGACAGCGGTTTCTTTGAGATCGAGTTTACGGATAAGGCAGGAAATACATCGGTCAAATATACCCGTGACGGAGCCTTTACGTTGAATATCAACGGGGCTCTGGTAACTAAGGACGGAGATTACGTCCTCGACGTTGCGGGGAATCATATCAATTTGGACGTGAACGCTGGCGATACAACGATAGATCGCCAGGGCTACATCTATCAGGGCGGAAATATGGTGGCTCAGATTGGGACCACCGATTTCGAACGCAATGCATCCGGTCTGGATTATGACTATCTCGTAAAATACGGTGAAAATATGTATGAAGCGGTGGATGGAGCTGTGGAGGTTCCTTCCGGCGCAAGTATTTATTCGGGCTATCTGGAGCAGTCCAATGTCAGCCCGGTAAGCGAGATGGTGGAGATGATAGCTGTTACCAGACAGTACGAGGCCAACCAGAGGATCATCAATACGATAAACGACACGTTGGAGCCCACGGTAAACAACCTGGGCAGACCGGTATAATAAAGTAGAGGAGTAGCTATGAGCTATAAGTCAGATATTACTGGGGATGAAACGCCCTTCAATAATAGGAGGTAATTGACGATGGTACGTTCATTGTGGACAGCGGCAACGGGCATGATCGCCCAGCAGAATAATGTGGATACGATAGCGAACAATCTCGCAAACGTAAATACAACAGGCTATAAGACAGAGACCAATGAATTCAAGTCTCTGCTCTATCAGAATATACAGACCAGGACCTCTACGGCCAACGGAGACAATAAGCCGATCGGGGCCCAGGTAGGTCTCGGTGTGAGGAACGCCTCTATAACCTCGCAATTTACCCAGGGCTCTCTTTTGGAATCCGAAAGCAATACGGCCTTTGCAATCTCCGGAAAGGGCTTCTTTGCGGTTCGGGGAGAGGACGGGCAGACCTATTACACCAGAAACGGAGATTTCAATTTCTCCTTAGGGCCCGGAGGGACGCTTCAGCTCAGTACCTCGGACGGACAGCAGGTGCTCTCCTCCCAGGGCGTACCGATAACCATGCCTGCAACGGTAAACGGAGAGCAGGTAATTGCCAATAAGATAGTGGTCTCGGCAGACGGCGCCATAATGTATCCCGACGCAAATAATAATCCCCAGCCGGTCAACAACCTTGCCATAGGGCTGTTCCAGTTTCAGAATCCCAAGGGCCTGAATAAGGTGGGAGACAGCCTCTATGAGGTATCCGCGGCCTCCGGCCCGGCTCTTAACGAGGCGACCAACGCGGCGCTGGACGATTCCGTCGTGCGGCAGGGCTACCTGGAGAATTCCAACGTACAGGTTGCGGATGAGATGGTAAACCTTATAATAGCACAGAGGGCATATGAGCTGAATTCCAAGGCGATCCAGGCTACGGACGAGATGCTTCAGCAGGCCAACCAGTTGAGGTAAGTGACGGGGTAGTTTTTTTAAGGCTGTAGATAAGTCTTGCCGGGGATATAACCCCCTTGATATAGGAGATAAATAAATGGAGATTTCCTCTAATATGTATTCGTCCCTGCTGGCGAAGAATGCGGCGTCGGAGGCGCTTAGCTCCGGGGCATCGAACGCGGTGAATAAAAATTTTGAAAAAGCCACCGATGAAGAGCTGATGAATGCCTGCAAGCAGTTTGAATCCTATTTTATCGAGCAGGTCTATAAAGAGATGATCAAGACCATTCCCGAGGAGAACTACAGCTCACAGGCCACCAGCACTCTCGTGGACTATTATAAGGAGCAGATGGTTAAGGAGATGGCCTCGACGACGTCGGAGCAGTCCGGTATGGGTATCGCCCAGATGCTCTATGAGCAGATGAAGAGAAACGGCGAGGGAGCCGTCACTGCGGCTCAGCTGCAGGCTGAGGATCAGTCTTCGGAATTGTCATAAATGTCTGAAATTCATGGTTTTGTAGAAAACATCATTTATCAAAATCCCGTCAACGGATATGCAGTTTTAAACGTAGAGAGCAATCACGCAAAGGTGACCGTAGTGGGCACCTTTTCTGCTATTGAGGCCGGAATCGAGATCTCTGCAGAGGGGGAATTCGTGGAGGATTCCCGCTACGGCAGGCAGTTCAGGGCCGTATCCTGGCGCGAGCTCGAGGCTCAGGGAGCTCCCGCAATGCAGCGCTACCTCGCCAGCGGAGCCATAAAGGGAGTCGGGGCGGCCCTTGCGGAGAGGATCGTATCGAAATTCGGAGCTGATACCTTCAGGATAATGGAGGAGGAGCCGGAACGGCTGGCCGAGATCAGGGGGATATCCGAAAATAAGGCCAGGCAGATAGCCCTTTCCTTTGAAGAAAAATCCCATACCCGCAGAGTCATGATGCAGCTTGCGGAATATGGGATCTCCGGTGGTCTGGCTTTAAGGCTCTATGAAAAATACGGCGAGGATATATTTTTCGTGATAAAAAACGACCCCTATTCGCTGACGGAGGATATGGAGGGAATAGGGTTTAAGATCGCGGACGACATAGCCAAAAGGGCCGGGGTGGCCCAGGATTCCCCCTCGAGGATAAGGGCCGGCCTGATCTACGTCCTAAGCCGGGCGCGCTCGGACGGCCACGTCTGTCTTCCCGCTTCCGAGCTCATGAACAGGGCCTCAGAGCTCCTGGAGGCGGAGGCTGCGGTATCGGACGGACTCGCTGACCTCATAATGAACAGAAGAGTTGTGCAGAAGCGCTACGGGGCTGTTTCATATATCTACCCGACGGAGCTTTACCGCAAGGAAAGCGAGTGCGCGATGCTGCTCCACGATATAGATGAAGCCATCGACAGTGAGTCGGTGAGCGTTGAAGACGAGATAGCGCGCAGCGAGGTACTGTCGGGCATCACCCTTGACCCGGTGCAAAGAGACGGCGTCGCCGAAGCCATCAGGAACGGTGTCCTGGTCATAACGGGAGGGCCGGGAACCGGAAAGACGACGCTGATAAGAGTGCTCTTAAGCTATTACGGCTCCAGGGGTATGCTTGTGACTCTTGCCGCGCCCACGGGAAGAGCCGCTAAACGTCTGTCGGAGGCCACGGGGGTTCCGGCTACGACTATCCACAGGATGCTGGAGGTAAACGGGGGGATCGAGGACGAGGACAGGACCTTTATCCAGTTCGACAGAAATGCGGAAAATCCCCTGGAGACCAATGTCGTGATAATAGATGAAATGTCCATGGTGGACACCTATCTGTTTCATGCCCTGCTGAGCGCCATAGCTCCGGGCACCCGCCTTATAATGGTCGGCGATGACAAGCAGCTGCCGAGTGTGGGGCCGGGGGCCGTTTTGAAGGACATAATAGACAGCGGAGTTATAAAGGTAATACCCCTGAGGCATGTTTTCAGGCAGGCGGAAAAAAGGGATATCGTTAAAAATGCCCACGCGATGCTCGAAGGGCGCGACATACATATCGACAATAAAAACAGCGGGGACTTCTATTTCCTTGAGATGGAGGATGAGGACCGCATTATAGAGGGCATAATCTACCTCGTACAAAAAAAGCTGTCCGGATACCTCGGCATAAATCCCTACGAGATACAGGTCATGGCTCCCATGAAAAAGGGGGCTCTGGGTATCGTCAATCTCAATGAAAAACTCAGGGCGGCCTTAAATCCCGTAAGTTCCGATGGAGAGGAGCTTAAAGGCAGCTCCGGCTCCTTCCGCATCGGGGACAAGGTTATGCAGATCAAGAATAACTATGAGCTGAACTGGCTCATGGACAGGCCGGACAGCGCCCTCCGGGAAAGCGGAAAGGGTGTCTTTAACGGGGACATGGGTACGGTCACCGATATTTACGATTCAGAGACCCTTAAGGTGCTTTTTGACGACGGACGGGCCGCGGTCTATTCCAGGGAGAGGCTGTCGGAGCTGGAGCTCTCCTTTGCTATAACCATACATAAATCCCAGGGGAGCGAATATCCGGCGGTAGTAGTTCCGATCCTGTCGGGGCCCGATGTGCTTATGACGAGAAATATCTTATATACGGCGATCACCAGGGCCAAAAGGTGCGTCGTTCTTATTGGCAGCAAAAAAACTGTCATGTCTATGATCAGAAACGATCGCGAGCAGCTCAGATACACGGGCCTGCGATTCGCTCTGGAAAGATCCTATCGGATAGAGGAAAACTGAATGAATCTTAAAAACAATATAGGGAGGGTGCTTCTGGAGCTGCTTTATCCGGGGCGCTGTCCTGTCTGTGACGGGATACTGGCCTTCGGAGAGGGCCGTATCCATAAGCACTGCACGAAAGTCCTGCAAAAGGTTGGGCCGGTTTACTGTCTTAAATGCGGCAGACCCATATACAGGGAAGAAGATGCGTTCTGCAGGCACTGCAGGGAGGAAAAGCACGACTTCGACTCAGGGGTATCGGTATATATGTACAGGGGAGAGATGAAGGCCTCAATATACAGGTTCAAATACGGCAACAGGCAGGAATATGCCGCTTATTACGGGCGTGAGCTGGCCAAGGCCATAGCCGCAAGGCGGGATATGCGCACCGCCGGGCTCATAGTCCCGGTCCCCCTCTATTCGGAAAAGCTTTTGCAGAGAGGCTTTAACCAGGCACAGCTGCTGGCTCAGGAGGTCTCAGCGCTGCTTAAGATTCCGATGAAGCCCGACTTGGTCCGGAGAGTCAGAGCCACTACGGCACAAAAGGAATTGGGGGCCTACGAAAGACGGAAAAATTTGAAAAAGGCTTTTAAAATAGGGCAAGATGATGTAGAATTAGATTCAATTATAGTGGTGGATGACATATTTACCACAGGCAGCACTATAGACGGGGTTGCCCGTGTTTTAAAGGAAGCGGGAGCTAAGAAGGTCTACGCTGCCACGCTGGCTATAGGCGTATCTAAAGATTGAGGATGGGGTGAAAGCTATGGATGTAAGAAACTGTAGGAAATGCGGAAAGCTGTTCAATTATATAGCAGGTATGGGAATTTGCCCTGACTGCCAGAGGAAGTCTGAAGATGATTTTCAGAAGGTCAAGGAGTATCTTATGGATAACCCTTCGGCTACGGTAGCGGTAACTGCCGAGGCTTGCGAGGTCGAGGTCGGACAGATCAGGCAGTGGCTCAGAGAGGAGAGGCTTACCTTTGCGACTGTCGAAGGTTCGGAGCTTACCTGTGAGAACTGCGGAAAGCCGATAATTTCCGGGCGTTTCTGCGATCAGTGCAAGAACAACATTGCAAAGGGGCTGAACAACGCCATAGCCAAGCCCGCGGCACCCAAGCCTGAGCCTCCGAAGCCCACCGGCAAGGGTCCTTCGAAGATGCGATTCCTTTGAGTCAAGGTAGCGGATTTGACAGAACATGTTGGATGAAAGCAGGATAAAGCTGATGACCCGGATGGCATCCTATGAGGATACCGAGGGGAAGAAGATGATACCCATATCGCACTATTTCAGAAGCGATTATGTGGGTTTTAACATGGTAAAGACCGCTGTAAGCGTTACAATAGCTTTCGGTATCGTCCTGGGCTTGTATATCTTCTGCAACATAGATACACTCCTTGCAGAGGTTTATAAGATGGATATCAAGGAGATCGGCAGAAAGCTGTTGTCGCTGTATGCGGTCATTCTTGGCGTCTATCTCTTTGTTTCTTTTTTGATTTATACTTATCGGTACAATGTGGCAAAAAAGAGCGTAAAAAGCTATAACAATGCCTTGAGGCGCCTTGCCGCGATGTACGATGCTTCGGATTCTAAATTATAAAACGTATATGATAGGAGCCATGAAATGGCAGAATTGCTGCTGATAAAGGAAAGGCTGAAGGTAATATACGGCAGATATGAGATATTCATTACGCCGGTATTGAAATTTATCCTTGCCCTTATCACATATCTCGTAATAAATAAAAGACTCGGCTATATGGAGAATCTGGCCAATCCGGTGCTTGCGATAATGATGGCGCTGGTAAATGCCTTTCTTCCGGTCAATATCATCATACTTTTCGCTGCAGCGATCATCTGTCTGCATTTGTACAGACTATCCCTTATTGCCGCTGCGATAGCGGTATTATTATTTATCATACTCTTTTTGATATTCCTGAGATTTTCCTCGGACAGCGCTGTGGCGGTGATATTTACGCCGCTGGCCTTCGTGTGCCACGTGCCCTATGTGATTCCCATATGCCTGGGGCTTGTCAGCAACCCCCTCTCTGCCCTGTCGGCAGCCTGCGGAACAGCTGTCTATTTCCTTCTGACCTATATGACGGCCAACGAATCGGCCATACAAAATCCAGGAGATCTCCCGCTGGCGGATCAGGCCCGTTCCATGATCAGCGGCATCGTGTCAGACAAGACGGCGTTGGTGTATATCATTACCTTTGCGGTGACCGTGGTAGTTGTCTATATAATAAGGCGGCTCTCCATTAACTATGCCTGGTATATAGCGATAGCCACCGGAGCTGTAATTGAGATAATAACCATGCTCTTTGCCGGAGCGGCTTTAAATGTAAGAATTTCAGTACCCTCTGTCTTACTTGGGGTATTACTCGCCATCATCATAGCCCTGATATTGCAGTTTTTCCTGTTCTCAGTCGACTATACGAGAACGGAGTATGTTCAGTTTGAAGACGAAGAATATTATTATCATGTCAAGGCGGTCCCCAAGCTCATGGTCTCCGCTACAGACAGGCAGGTGAAAAGGATAAGCAGGGCAAGGGTGAGGGCACATGACAGGGATTAGCTCATTAATAAACTTCCTGCAAAAGTACATATCCTTTGATTCCATTCCCCGAATGGTTATAACCGACTATGTCGAAATACTTATCATATCCTTTCTGATCTACGAGATACTGGTCTGGATAAAGGATACGAAGGCCTGGTCGGTTCTCCGGGGCATAATCGTCATTGCCTTTTTTATTTTCTTTGCCTATATCTTCCAGATGAACACGATAATGTGGATCGTAAGGAATGCCATCAATGTCGTGCTGATCATGCTGATCGTAGTCTTTCAGCCCGAGCTGAGGCGCGCCCTGGATGTCATAGGCCGTAAAAATCTGTTTTCCTCCTTCTTTGCACAGATGGCGCAGAATTCAACAGAGAGATTTTCCGATACGACAGTAAATGAGATAGTGCGGGCGAGCCTTGAAATGGGCAAGGCGCGTACAGGAGCCCTCATAGTCATAGAGCAGAACGACAATCTGACCGAGTACATAAGGACTGGAATAGAGCTGGATTCCATCGTTTCCAGCCAGCTGCTCATCAATATTTTTGAGCACAACACACCACTTCACGACGGAGCTATCATAGTCCGGGGGGACAGGGTGATCTCGGCGACCTGTTATCTTCCGCTCTCGGACAATATGGACCTCTCCAAGGAGCTTGGTACGAGACACAGGGCGGGTGTGGGCATATCAGAGGTCACTGACTCGCTTACCATAATCGTCAGCGAGGAGACGGGAAGGATATCGATAGCCTACGAGGGCAGTCTGTCCAGGAACGTGGATTCGATATATTTGAGAGAGAGACTTTCGCAGCTGCAGAACAAGAGTACCGCTGCGGAAAACGGCAAGCTGAAGTTCTGGAAGAATAAGGACAGGAAGAATTCCGGAGGTGGGAAATGAAGGCATTGAAACAGATAGGCCGGAAGCTCACTGAGAATGCCGGACTCAAGATATTATCGCTGATCATCGCCCTGCTGCTGTGGATCGTCGTGATAAGCATAGACAATCCCGTGATGGTGATGAACTTTACTGCCATTCCCCTGCATGTGGAGAATGCGGAGCTTATGACAAGCCAGGGGAAGGCCTTTGAGATTCCCGGCAACAATCAGACTATAAGCATATCAGTCCGCGCTGAGAGATCGGTCTTAAACCAGCTTTCGAGAGACAATTTCTATGCCTCGGTGGATATGGCGGACCTGGAAAATAATACGCTTCCGGTCGAGGTAAGGGCAACGAAGTATTCGGATCGTATCGCAAATATAACTCCGCGGACCAGTGTGATCCACGTAACCGTCGAGGACCTTATCCGCAAGCAGATCAGGATCAGGCCCACGACGTCGGGGGAGCCTGCGGAGGGGTACACGATAGGAAATATCAAGGCTGACAGCAATGTGGTAAGGGTATCAGGTCCCAAATCCATTGTGGACAGGATAGACCATGCCGGAGTATCGGTGGATGTCTCGGGTATGTCCAGTGATATCCGGTCCAGTGAAGCCCTTGTTTTATATGACGATGACGAAGAAACGATAGATGATGAGGGCCTCGAGCTTTCCATAGAGAGGACTACTGTAAATGTAGGCATTTACGGAACTAAGGAAATAGAGGTCGAGATAAGCTACTCCGGTATGCCGGCAGAGGGCTATGCGGTATCCGGTAGTCCCATAAGCTCCATAAATACCCTTACCATAACCGCGGATGACGATCTGCTGGAAGAGACCGAGGTACTGAAGGTGCCCGAAAGCGCCATTGATATCACCGGGGCCGCGGAAAGCGTGAAGCTGACCCTGGATCTGAGAAGGTATCTTGCGGCGTCGATACGTATAATGGATGAGGAGACCGAGGCGGAGATAGAGATACCTATCGCCAGGCTGAACAGCATAACGGTCAACGTGCCGGTGGCTAATATCACCATTGAAAACGTGCCCGAGGGCATGAGGGCGACGGTTACGGAAATGGGAACAGAGGTACAGGTGCCGGTAAGGGGACTCGAGCAAAATCTGGTATCTCTAAATCCTCTGACGATCAGAGGCACGGCGGATGTAAAAGCGATAATACCGCCGGAGGGAGAGGGAAGTCTGGTTCCCAATGTATATGAGCTGCCCGTAAGCTTTACGTATCCGTCGGGAGTTTACGCCGGAGATACGCCTGTGACCATAGCAGTGCTGGTGCAGGTGGCTGAAAATCCAGAAGTGACGGAACAGCTGCCCGCGACCGAAGCAGTGGGAACGGATATCCTGCCAGGAACCACGGAGGAGAGCAGCTCCCCAGAGGAAGTAAATTAAAAGAACACAAGGGGTAAAACCCCTTAGCGGAGGAATAAAATGTCAAGATTATTTGGAACTGATGGAGTAAGAGGAGTCGCGAATACTGAGCTGACCCCGGAGCTGGCTATGAAGCTGGGGGCAGCGGGGGCCTATGTGCTGACCGAGCAGAGGGCGTACAGGCCGACCATAATGGTGGGCTGCGATACACGTATTTCAGGAGGTATGCTGGCTAATGCGCTCATGGCGGGTATCTGTTCAGTGGGAGCGAACGCGGTGTACGTCGGAGTTTTGCCTACTCCCGCCATAGCCTATCTTACCAGAAAATATAAGGTGGATGCCGGAGTTGTCATCTCCGCCTCGCACAATCCGGTGGAGTTCAACGGCATCAAGTTTTTCAACGGGGATGGGTATAAGCTGTCCGACGAGCTCGAGGACGAGATAGAGTCCTACGTCAGAAATAACAATAAGGATCTGCCCCAGCCCACCGGCTCCAGAGTCGGAAAGATGAAGTTCCGTCAGGATGCCAGGGAAGAATATATTAACCATTCAATGAAGCAGATCAAGACGGATCTCGCAGGGATGAAGATAGTGGTCGACTGCGCGGAAGGGGCGGCCCACTATACTTCGGTCGAGACCCTGAAGGAGCTCGGGGCGGAGGTGGTGGCTATCCACAACAATCCCGACGGGACAAACATAAATGCCAACTGCGGCTCTACCCATATGGAGGAGCTCTGCGCCAGAGTGGTGATGGAGAAGGCCGATCTCGGCCTCGCCTTCGATGGGGATGCGGACAGGCTCCTGGCCTGCGATGAAAACGGAAAGATCGTCAACGGCGACCAGATAATGGCTATAATCGGAAACCATATGCGGGAAGAGGGAAACCTCAAGGGAGACGTAATAGTCGTCACTGTGATGACAAACCTGGGCTTCCTTCTCATGGGAAAGGAAAAGGGCATCAGGATAGAGCAGACCAAGGTGGGAGACAGATACGTCCTGGAGAGGATGAAGGAGATCGGGGCCTCCCTAGGAGGAGAGCAGTCGGGTCATATAATTTTTCTCGATGAGAACACCACAGGTGACGGTCTCTTAAGTGCCCTTCATCTTCTGGAGGTGGTAAAGCTTTCGGGAAAGAAGCTCTCGGAGCTCTCCGGCATTATGGAGGTGCTGCCGCAGGCTCTTGTCAATGCCAATGTTCCCAACCATTTAAAGGAGAAATATAACGAGTACAGCGAGATAGTGGATGCGATTGCCGAGCTCGAAAAAAAATACGCCGGGGAGGGCAGGGTGCTTATACGTCCTTCGGGGACCGAGCCCCTGGTCAGGGTCATGATCGAGGGCAAGGACCAGGCGCTTATAGAAAAGGATGCAAGGGAGCTGGCACAGCTGATCGAGAATATCCTGCTTTGATATTGAGGAATGGCAATGGCTGTCCGGAACCCGGGAGAATCCAGGCATTTATACCATAACAATTCAGTGGTCTGGTTTACCACTGAATTGTGACGTTACACCAATAAAACAGCGCTGCACAGCCCCTGTATTGTACAGAATTAATAAAAGGTTTATTGATTAACAATATATGTTGGGGTATAATTATTACGTGCGGCACACAGGAGGAAAAATTTCGCAGCCAGCACATCTTTATTACGACTATCTATGGAGGAAGTTATGGTTAGTCAGAAGGTTGTTATCAAGAATCCCACGGGCCTGCATCTTCGTCCCGCGGGAATCCTCTGCAAGGAGGCAATGCAGTATAAGTCATTGATAACATTCAAGTTTAATGATAATACGGCTAATGCAAAAAGTGTTTTAAGTGTTCTCGGAGCCTGCGTAAAGTGTGGGGATGAGATTGAATTTATGTGTGAGGGCGAGGATGAAGAGGCCGCGTTGACGGCTCTTGTTTCGGCGGTTGAGGGCGGACTCGGAGAATAGGCAGAGTGGAACCCAGGACGGCGGTGCTTTGTAAGCAAAACATCGTAGCGTTAGTGCTCGCTACAGTTCATTGCTGTATTACTTTTTTTACAGATCCTCATGTGTTCAAGGTTCCGGCCGGAGAACATTTATTCAACTACCTCATCTGTAAGCTTATTTTATTTGTATTTTTATTTTTCATATACAGGGCGCTGATATTCAGAAGTCCGGCTACATTGGAGATTCTGAAATATTCGGCGCTTTATCTCGTTCCGCTGGCGGCTGTAATGGTATTCAAGCTGCCCCAGGGCTTCTTAAGCAACGACGAGACGCTCATCTTTGCGGAGGCCGGAAATCTGGCGGACTACACCTGGTTTTACTACCTCACGACCTATTATTATATCGTGACCATGATGCTGATCCCCTCGTGGCTGGGACCGGTGCTGGTCAAGGTCGCGATACAGCTTCTGGTCTGCGGCTATATCGTTTTCAGGGTAAGGCATTATCTGGATAAGAGATACGGCTATTTTATGTATCTGGCCTTTCTGCTGCCCCCTGTCCTGGCCTATACTACCTCGGCTCACAGGATACCGGTATATTTTCTGCTGTATGCCTTTATGGTCTTTTCGCTTTTGATGGACAGGCTTGAGCAAAGAGCTGTCAGCCGGCCCAAGCTGCTGTGGCTGCTTATTCTGGGAGCTGTTCTGACCCAGTGGAGGACCGAGGGGATATACCTCGCCGCCCTGCTGCCGGTATTGCTGCTTTTTTCCTATCCCTCTCTCAGGAACACAAAGAAGGCCGCTGCGATGGTGCTGATATATATATTTATCCAATATCTGGTGCAGATACCGCAAAACGGCGTCCTTCCCATGAGAATGGGCGATAAGGCTGAAAACAGGATGGGACCCTTCTATGCCTACACGATAACTAATATGTTCAGGAACGGTCTGGACCGGGAAAAAAATCGGGAGGCGATAGAGCTTGTCGGCAGATATCTGGACATAGATACGATAGAGGCGATAAACAGAGATCTCGGGGATATCAACTATGAGGATGTGCTGATACTGTATTATCCGGGTTATACCGGTCTTAAGGAGGGCGCGGGGGATGAGGACTACCGGGCCTATGTCGAGGGCTGCCGGAGTATCTTTGTCAATAATCCCGGGGTTTTTCTGAAAACTAGGATTGGAGCCTTTGATTATGCGGCGACGCCCTATTCCATAGCGTGGAAGGAGGGTGGGGTAAGGGGCTTTGCCCTCTTCCTTGTGAGCATCGTAAAGACGATAGCGTATAATGTCTACGCGCCCTTTGTCCTGCTTATAACCGGACTCGTCTATGCCCTTGTGCGGAGAAGGTGGTGGACGTTCTTCCTGTGCGGCGGGCTTATGTGCCATTGGTTCATTGTTTTTATCCTGGCGCCAGCATCGTATTTTAAATATTATTTTCCGCTGTATTTTACGGTATATGCCCTGACGGTATTTGTGGCCGACGGCCTTCTCTACAGGCATTTCAGGAAAGAGGAGAAGGAGCTGCTGCCCTAGCCGGAACTGCTGCTCTAGCGCAGCGCCCCGGCCCCGCTTTTGCAATAAGGGCTCAATAATGATACAATTCCAATAACTGTTTTGGACCCAGGGGGTCTGAACAGTTACCAATCTCAAATATTATCGAGGTGAACGGAGCTTCTTCGTTCACTATATTTCGGAGGGAATATGAGTAAGACGATTTTGGTTACCGGAGCAAACGGACAGCTGGGACGGGCCATCAATATAGAGCTGGCCGGAGGGGAATACGAGCTCTACAATACTGACATCACAGAGTCAGAGGGCGTACACGCCGCGGATATAACGGACCTGGGAAAGCTCAGGGACCTCTTTAAACAGGTGAAGCCCTATTCGGTCATAAACTGTGCGGCCTATACGGCTGTGGACGCGCAGGAAAAGGATGTGGAGCTCTCCTATAAGATAAATGCTCTGGGACCCAGGAATTTAAGCATAGCCGCAAATGAAAGCGGTTCGAGGCTCATTCAGGTTTCAACCGACTACGTATTTCCGGGAGACGGAGATACCCCCTATAATGAGTTCGATCCGACCGCGCCCAAAAGTGTATACGGCAAGACCAAGCTCGCAGGAGAGCAGATGGTCAGGGATCTGGCCGAGAGATATTCCATAATCAGGACGGCTTGGCTCTATGGAGACGGAAAGAATTTTGTAAAGACCATGCTGAGGCTTTCGGAGTCCCATGACGAGGTCAGTGTGGTGGATGACCAGCTCGGGAACCCCACCAGTACAGCCGAGCTTGCCAGGGCGATACACTTCCTGATGGAAACGGATAATTACGGACTTTTCCACGGAACCTGCGAGGGAATAACAAGCTGGGCAGAGTTTACGGAAGAGATATTCCGTCTTGCCGGGAAAGCTACCCGGGTAAATCATGTGACGACGGAGGAATATACCGCAAAGAATCCCTCCAGCGCACCGCGTCCCTCATATTCCGCACTGGACAATATGATGCTGAGGCTCACGGGAGGCTATGCCTTTGCGGACTGGCACGAGGCTATCAGGGAATATATAGAGTGGCTTAAATAGGTGAAACGGGATGTTCAGGATCATATTATTGGTTATGGCGGCTTTGATAATAGCCCTTCTCCCTCTCTATGAAAAGAGGCTTAATGGCCTGATAGAGGCTGTGAGGAAAAAGCTGCCCGGAGCAGCAACCGGGGCTGCAAAGAGTCAAGACGGGATATTTGAAGAGGAGGATATTTTGAGCAATAAAAATAAGTGGAGGCTGCTTGTTATCGGATATTGTATTTTTATCCTCTTTATGATATTTGCCACCGTATCCATAGTGACACTGAATACCAAGCTCAATAACATTTCCGCGGCGACCGTGGATATCATGGACAGGCTGACAATCCTGGAAAATGAATGATTAAATTAGCAATAGCGCTTTTAATGGTGTTTGTAAATTTCATAATGTTTTTTCTCTATGGCTCGCTGATAACCGGAAGGTTTAAAAAAACCGGTTTTTCAGCGACAATTTCGATTATAACGGGTTTTTTTGTGCTGCTCATCGTGTTCGACTTATGCTGCTTTCCCGTAATGCTCAAATGGAGGCCGCTAAGCCTGCTGTCGGGTATATGGCTCGCAGTCACCCTGGGTTTATGCGCGGTTTCAGTGGTCGTCAACCGCAGGCTCTTTGCGGAGTGCTTTAAGCGCATAGGAAGGTTTATCGCGGACCATCCGTATTTTACTGCGGCGGTGGCCCTGCTGGTGCTGGCGCAGCTTGTGATAATAGGGCTGTCCTACGATTTTACCCTGGACGCTTCGTATTATGTGGCAAGGGTGACCACAGACGTAACGACGAATACGATAAATATCTACGACCCATACACCGGAGAGTGGACGGATCATTTTGAATTCAGATATTTCTTTTCCACCTATCCGACGCTCTGTGCCGTTATAGCCTATCTTACAGGAATACATCCGCTTACCTTCATGAAGGTAGTCATGAGCCTTACGACGGTGATCCTGTTCAATCTGCTGATGTTCATGACAGGCAGAGAGCTCTTTTCGGGGGAGGTACAAAAGCAGCTTGCGTTCATGTTCTTTGTGGGGCTGATGCTTTTCTTCTTCAGCTCGATCTATACTCCGGCGCAGTTTCTGGTGACCAGGAGCTATGAGGGCAAGGCGATCCTGGGAAATGTGGTCCTGCCCTTCATCTTATATCTGACCCTGCTCATATATAAGGATGTCAGGCGGACGGACAGCTATGTATATTTATTTATAACCTGCCTGGGGGCAACGGCCCTGTCCAATTCGGCCAATATGCTGCTCCCTGCGATGTTGTTTTGTACGCTGCTGCCCGCCTTTATCAAATTCAGGGCCAGGCGCATATTGGTCTCGGCCTGCCTGTCGGCGGCGCCGTGTATTATCCTGCTGCTTTTATACGTGGCCTATGTTAAGGGAATGTTCGTGTTTTACACTTATCCGAGGTAGAGATGCAGAATTTGTCCATAGCCGACGAGGGGCTTGTCTATATCTTCAAGTGCATAGCGGAATACTCGGGACAGTGTTTTTATATGCTGCTGTACCTCGCTGCCCTGGTTTTCATATACCTGAAGGCCGATAAGAAATACAGGGGAGTTTTTATCTATCCGGCCATCGTCGCCGTGCTAACGGTCTATAACCCGCTTGTCCCCGTGCTGATAAACTTAAGTTTTGACGTCAATCAGGAATACTACAGGCTTTTGTGGATATCTCCGGTAATACCGGCCATAGCCTTCGCCCTTACCCTTGTCGTTTTCAGGGAGGATCGCAGCGCAGCTGCCAAAATTGCCTGGTTTACCGCTGCCGTGCTGCTGCGTTTGGGGGCGGGGAAGCTGGTTTATTCGGACGGATATCTCAGGGTGCACAACGTTTACAAGATGCCCCAGGAGGTGATAGCGGTCAGCGAGGCCATCCATAAGGACAGTGAGCGCAGCTTCCCGAAGGCAGTTTGCGACTTTGGCCTTACCATGCAGCTCAGGCAGTACGACGCGACCATCCTGCTCACCGGAACCAGGGAAGAGTATCTGAATATGATAAACAATATAGAGGTGGATGCTTTTATAGCGGAGAAGCAGAAGCACCCTAACCGTATCCTGAGTGTGATCCTAAAAAATGAAGATGTGCCCTTCAATGAATTTAAGGAGAGCCTGGACGAGACAGATACGGAATATGTAGTGCTTATGGAGGACAATCCGGTCAATGACTATCTGAAAGAGGCGGGGCTTAAAAAGGTGAGCAGCGCGGGGGGCAGGGCAATCTGGAAATATGAGTCCGGGGCCATAGAGGACTTTGAACCGGCGGACTATACAGAGGTTTGGGAGAATCAGTGATGCGTGACGGAAAGCTGCTGACGGTATTTACGCCGGCCTACAACCGGGCGGATAAGCTCAAAAGGCTGTATGAAAGCCTGCTTGCCCAGACAAACGGTGATTTTTTGTGGCTGGTGGTGGACGATGGCTCCACCGACGAGACGGGCGAGCTTATGCATTCCTTTCAGAGAGAGGGCCGGCTGGAGATTAGATACTACAGGCAGGAAAACGGCGGGAAGATGAGAGCACATAATGTGGGCGTCCGGCTTGCGGATACGCCTCTTTTTGTGTGTCTGGATTCCGACGATCATTTTACAAAGACCGCGGTAGATGATATATTGACACTGTGGACGTGGAAGAAAGAGGAAGGGCTCGCCGGCATAGTCGCGCACAAGGGCTCTGACGCGGAGCATATCCTTTATGGCTCGGAATTTCCGGTAAGGGGGCGCTCAAGTCTCAGGGGGCTGTATGAAGCCGGCTTTAAGGGAGAAACGACGCTGGTCTTCAGGACGGAGCTGCTCAAAGGCTTTCCCTTTCCCGAAATAGAGGGTGAGAAATATGTGCCCGAGGATGTGGTGTATGACCGCATAGACGAGGGACACGAGTACCTGATACTGGATAAGATACTTACGGTGTGTGAGCTTGTCTCGGAGGGGCTGACCGACCGCGTGGATGAACTGAGGGAAAAGAATCCGACGGGTTGGCTTATCTATTACTATCAGAGGGCTCTTTCAGGGAAAGGGCTTTTAGGCATGAAATATGCGGCGCACTATCTCAGGTTTAAGGGCAGGGTGGATAAAAGCTATGCCCAGGAATATGCGCTGCCGGGGAGACTCATTTTAAAGGGGCTTCCGGGAGCCGCCGCGCTGGCGCTCAAGGGCAAGCTCTGATTCGCGGATTCGTGCTTGAAAATGAGAACGCTACACTAGATCAAATAGAGGAGTAGCTATGAGCTATAAGTCAGATATTACCGGGGATAAAATCTCTTTTAATAGATGAGATGTATTCGGAGTAGATAAATGATATCACATAATGCCGGGCGGAGACTTTATACGCTGGTGACCTGCTTCATAATGCTTGTGGCAGATATATTTCCGGTGTATTACGTCCTTCATAATATATATAATCAGGGCTTCAGGACCCAGCTCTATCTGAGGGGCCATATCTTTGTTATGGCCTTCTATACCGTTGTCTTTATTTTCCTTGGTAACGTTTTCGGAGGGCTGACGGTGGGGATGCGCCGCAAGGGAGAGGTCATGTTTTCGCTGCTCTTTACTTCGGGCTTCAGCGCGGTTTTCTTCTATCTGATAACCGCAATGCTTTCCTATGCTTTTCCGAAGGTGACGCCCCTGCTGGTGGTGTTCCTTATCTAGATAGTGTTTTCCTGTATCTGGATATCGGTGACCACAGGTATATATCAGCGGATATTCAAGCCCTATGACGTATTTCTTATCTACAAGGGCAGCTCTATTAATAATTTTGTAGAAAAGCTTGCCACCAGAAGGGATCAGTTCCATGTTGTGGGCTCCATCAGCACCGATGAACCGGAGGAGGAGATCCGCAGGAGCATAGACAGCCACGATACCGTTGTCCTATGGGACATTCCGGCGGAGGCGCGAAACAGGATATTCAAGTACTGCTATGAAAACTCCAAGCGGATATATTCCATGCCGAAGATATCCGACATTATCCTGAACGGGTCGAAGCCGATACATCTCTTCGACACCCCCCTCCTGCTTACGGAGGGAAATCCCCTGCAGTATGAGGAGAGGGTTATCAAGAGAGGCTTTGACATCATTTTATCCCTGCTGTTGATTATAGTGACCTCACCTATAATGGCTGTAACGGCCCTGGCGATAAAGCTCGGAGACGGGGGCCCTGTGCTCTACAGGCAGATAAGATGCACGAAGAATTCCAGAAGGTTTTACATTTATAAATTCAGGAGCATGATCGTAGACGCGGAAAAACACGGAGTCGCCGAGCTGGCCCGCGAGGGGGACCCCCGGATAACCCGGGTGGGACGGGTAATAAGGTCCTTCAGGATAGATGAGCTGCCCCAGCTCTTTAACGTGCTCAAGGGAGATATGTCCTTTGTGGGACCCAGGCCGGAGAGGCCGGAATTCATTGAAAAATATGAGCAGACCATGCCGGAATTTTCCTACAGGATGAAGGTGCGCGCCGGCATAACGGGCTATGCCCAGCTCTACGGCAAATATAATACTCTGCCCTACGACAAGCTGAAGCTGGATCTCTATTATATAGAGCAGTTTTCCATATGGCTGGATGCCAAACTCATACTTCTGACCTGCAAGATTCTCTTTACCAAGGAGAGCACAGAGGGAGTGAGCGGGCATATCACCGCGGACGCCGCCCCGGCCTCCCTTGAAGAAAAGAAAGCTGAATAAAATGATCTCCATCATAATTCCCGTACATAACGCTGAGAGCTTTATAGAGGAAACCGTGGCTTCGGTAAAGGCGCAGACCTATACCGACTGGGAGCTGCTGCTCGTAGAAAACGGCTCTACAGATGACAGCCTTAGGGTCTGTACCCTGCTTAGCGAGGGCGACGGCAGGATAAGGGTCCTGCAGAGCAACGGAGTCGGAGCCGCCGCGGCCAGGAATACGGGGACGGTATCGGCCATGGGCCGGTATCAGTGCTTTCTTGACGCCGACGACATATGGAGGAGGGACAAGCTGGAAAAGGAGCTGGCCTTCTGCGAAGCGAGGCAGGCGGCCTTTGTATTTACAGGATATGAATTTGCTGACGAGAAGGCCCGGGGAACCGGAAAGATAGTCCGGGTGCCGGAGACCATCAGCTACAAGGAGGCCCTGGGGAATACCACGATCTTTACCTCGACGGTCATGTTTGACCGGAAAAAGCTGCCCGTCAAGCTGATGCTGATGCCAAAGGTCGACAGCGAGGATACGGCTACGTGGTGGCAGATATTGCGCTCGGGTTTCACAGGTTACGGCCTGGACGAGCCCTTGACGCTCTACAGGAGAAGCGCGAAGACCCTGTCCTCAAACAAGCTGGAGGCGCTGAGGCGGACCTGGAGCTTATACAGGAAGGTGGAGGGCTTCGGGGTATTCAAGAGTATGTACTATTTTGTTAAATATGCGGTCAGGGCCGTGCTGAGGCGCCTGTAATATATGGAGAAGATCGGGAAAAGACCTACGGTGCTGCTTTCGGCCATGCACCTAAAGGACAGGAGCATATTGGAGGAGCTCGGCATAAGCGGAAACGTCGTCGTGATAAATCAGTGCGACACCGATTCCGACGAGCGCTTTGAGGAGGGGGGAAGGACGGTGCGCTTTGTCTCTAGCCGGGACAGGGGCCTGTCGAAGAGCCGCAATCTGGCTGTGAGCCTGGCCGAGGGAGGTATTTGCGCATACTGTGATAACGATGTAAAATACCGTGGAGACTATGAGAGCCGCATTATGAGCGCTTACGAAAGGCATCCGGACGCGGATATCATAGTTTTTTTTATAAGAAGGTCCGAAAGGCAGGAGCCGGTCATAAATGGCGAGGCGAGGCTGGGATACCTCAAGTCGATGAAGATCTTCTCTCCGGAGATCACCTTCAAAAAGGAGAGCCTCGAGCGGGCCGGCCTCAAAATGGACGAGGACTTCGGAGCCGGAGCCACTTACGGCATGGGAGAGGAGAATATTTTTTTATTCGATGCTATACGGCGGGGGCTCTCGGTCTGGTACGTGGGCGAGGAGCTGGCCTCCCTCATTCCGAGGGAATCCACCTGGTTTAAGGGCTATGACAGAGAATTCTTTATAAACAGGGGCGCGGGATATTACAGGATGTCCAGGGCGGGCTTTATCCTTCTGGTGCTGCAGTTTGCGGTCAGGAAGTATTCTCTTTATAAAAAGGACGGGATAGGGCTGCTGTCGGCGGTGAAATATATGCTGGAGGGAAAGAGGGAATATGTCGGAGCCCGAAATCTTCATAATAGGTGACTATAGAAGCCCTACCGGCCCGGCTAAGGTCACGCGCGCATATATTGACGGCCTTAAGAGAAGGGGAGAGCATTTCAGATACCTCTCTTCACAGAAAAAGGCGGCGAGATTTTTTGAGCTGCTGGCCAAGCTGCCCGGCAGCGGGCTGACTTTCTTTTCGGGATATTCGAGGCAGAACCTCCTGGGGATGTCCCTGTCAAAGAGGCTGAAAAAGTCCTGTGTATATCTTATGCACGGGTCGGTGGAATATGAGAATGAGATAAATAAGGTGCCGGACCCCTATATGGCCCGGTGCGAATACAGGATGCTGGAAAAGGCGGACCTGGTGCTGGCTGTCTCACAGTGGTTCGAGGGGTGGCTAAAGGAGAGATACCCGGAGTTTAAGGCTAAGATAGGCCATCTTTCAAACGGGGTCGACTGGGAGAGCCTTGGAAATAAGGCCAGGGCAGAAAAGGACCCGCCGGACACCGCCATAATTTCAATAGGCGGAGGGATGCCGCGAAAGAGGATAGTGCGTATCTGCGAGGCGATAGAACGGATAAACAGGGAGAGGCGCGAAAAGCTGACCCTTACAGTGATAGGGGATGCCGGAGCGGATTCGGAAAGGATAGCGCAGTATCCCTTTGTCAGGAATCTCGGCATGGTGGAGAGCTCAAGGATACCTGAAATATTGGGGCAGCACAGGCTGTATATACAAAACAGCGTCTTTGAGACCTTCGGCCTGTCGGTGTTGGAGGCCTTAAGCTGCGGGAACGACATTCTGATCTCGAAGCGCTGCGGCTGCCTGGAGGCGCTGGGCGGATTGGAGGAGGGGGACCTGATCACAGACCCCGACGATCCTGAGGAGCTGGCGGAGAAAATATCGGGGGCCTTGAAGGGACACAATAACCCCCGCATAACGGCGGCCACTGACAGGAATTTAAGCGGATGGGACCGGGCGGTAGAGGAGCTTTTGAAAATATGTGGGAAAACAGTAAGAGGGCAGAGGTAGTAAATTGGGCCGCGCTCATCATAAGGATGGTGTTTTATGCGTGTACCTGGACCTTTCCCGGCTTTTATCATATAACGGAAGTTTACAATACATTAATAATCTTTGTTGCGCTCGCGCTCCTTTTCTTTAATAACGTAAACCCCATAAAAAAGCTTAAGGAGAAGGACCTGAGCTTTTATGCGCTGGCGTTGGCCCTTGTGGTGGCGGCGGTGAACCTGTTTATTATAGATTCCAACAAGGGCTGCTTTCTGATACTGGCGGATTTTCTTATGGTCTTCTACCTGTCAAAGGAGATAAAGCTCACGGAGCTTCAGGTAAAGACCCTGGAGGTCTTCTTTCTCGTGATGTTCGTCTCGTGGTTCGTGTATGACCGGACCTTTTCGTTTAATGCGAATACGGGGGCTACGGCGACGGTCTTTACCATGCTGGCGGGTTACGTCCTGCTGAACAGGCTCTGCTCCGCAAAGGAGATATACGGCTTTTTTATTGTGATCTCGCTGATACGTACCACAAATCTCGTATTGTGGCATCTGGCCAGGGGGGCCTTTATAGCCCTCGCCGTATTCCTGGTCCTGTTCTATCTGGTCCCGAAAAAGCTGTGGCAGAATAAGGTATTTTTCCGGGGACTTACACTGTTTTCCATCTTCGGGTCGCTGCTCTTTGTCCTGGCCTACGTGCTGCTGGCCGCCACGGGAATCAATCCCAGGATGCCCTTTTTTTACAAGAATGTCTTTTCCGGCAGGGAACAGATATGGATGGAGGTCTGGGAGATCTTTGCCGGACAGCCCCTGACCGGTATAGGCTCCGGCAGGGCCCTGAGGTCCTTTTTTGAATACAATATCCACAACGCCATGTACGACATACTGGCGGTTCACGGAATCATAGTTTTCGCCCTTGCCGTTACAGTCCTGATAATAAGGCTTTTCGAGGCCGGGAAGCTGATTCGTGAGGGGGCCGGTACGGAGAAGATCCTATGCATGGCGGCGGTGTTTGCGATCTTTATCGAATCCTTTATAGATATGGATCTTATGTGGGCGGACTACTCTCCGGTTCTCCTGTTCCTGCTCTACGAGATCTTTCGTCCGGGCAGGCCTGAAAAGCTATGAGCAAGGGGAGATACGGATATCTGTTTTCGAATATGGCCCTCTTTACTGTCAGTAACTTTGTTTCAAAGCTGCTGGTTTTTTTGCTCGTCCCCTTTTATACCTCGGTCTTGAGCGAAGCAGAGTACGGAGTCGCCGATGTCATGCAGACAACCCTCCTGCTGACGGTGCCGCTGCTTTCCATAAATATCGGGGAGGCGGCCCTCAGGTTTGCGCTGTCGGGAGAGGATAGAAAAAGCATTTTGAAGACAGGGCTTAAGTATGTGACCCGGGCTGTAAGCCTGGTCTTTGCACTCGGAGTCGCAGTTATCGGGGTCGGAAATGCGGGCGTGTTTGCACTGATAAACGAAAGACTCCATACGCAGGCTCCCCTGGCGACATATATAGCGGTGTTCATAGTCCTTTTTGCCGCGGACAGCGTGTATGAATTTATGCTTTTATACTGTCAGGGGTGCGATAGGACAAAGATAATGATAACCGGCTCCATATCCTGCACGGCCCTGGTCATAGCGTCGAATCTGTGTCTGCTGCTTATTTTCAGGCTCGGGCTTTACGGGTATCTCGCCGCCCAGATAATTTCCTTTTTCGGAGCGGCGCTTATAATGTTCATTCTGGTCAAGGGGGCGGATGCCCTTAGGAGTGCGGAGGAAAATGAGGAGCTGGAAAGGACCATGTGTGACTACGGCAGGAATATGCAGCTCTATGCCGCCTCCAGCTGGGCCAACAACGCGATAGACCGGTATTTTATCCTGATCATGCTGGGAAGCGCGGCCAACGGGCTTTACGGCGTGGCATACAAGATACCTGCCATACTGACCACCTTCCAGCGGATCTTTGCCCAGGCCTTTCAGATGTCTGCGGTCAAGGAATACCAGGGGGCTGACAGGGCGGAATTTTTCTCGGGACTTTTTAAAAAGTACAACGCCCTGATGGTGGTGCTATGCGCCTGGCTCATATATTTTCTGAAGCTCATAGCCGCCTTTCTTTTCAGAAAGGGCTTCTTCGAGGCCTGGGTGCTCGTGCCGCCCCTGCTGGTCTCCGTGATCTTCGGGGCGCTGGAGGGGTATCTGGGCTCCATATGCCTGGCCTTTAAGGACGGAAAGAGCATGGGACGGGCCACGGGTACGGGGGCGCTGGTAAATATAGTTTTGAATTTTGTATTGATAAGCTGGCTAGGAGCGCTGGGGGCCGCTGTAGCGACGCTGATCTCATATTTTGTAATGTTTGTTCTGGCCTACGTCTATGCATCCTCCCACGTCAGGCTGTCCGTGGGCTTCGGCATGAATATTCTGTGTTATGCGCTGCTGCTCATAGAATCGGCGTGTGTCATGGGAGGGCTCCCGGGCTGGCAGATCTGGAATGCGGTGATAGCGCTGATACTTACGGGGATCTATTTAAGGGAGCTCATGCCCGTCGCAAAGAGACTTGTGGAGCGGATAAACGGAAAGAGAATGATAAGGAATGATGCAGAATGATTAAGGGAATTGCAAAATATTCAGGGCTTATAATATGCGCCCTTTTTACATATCTCTATCTTTCCTCCTTTATGCTGCAGGATATCTATGCGGCCACCACGCCGTATGCGACGCTTATTATCTTTATCCTTATGGCAGTGGTGTTTTTGGGCTGCTTCGATCCCGTGCAAAGGCTGAAGGCTCGGGATAAGGAGCTCATAGCTGCCCTCGCCGCGGCCCTGGTCGGCGCGGTCAACCTCTTTCTGATAGGCTCGAATAAGGGGGCGGCGCTGATAGCGGCGGATAATGCTCTGCTTTTGTACCTTGCGGGAAAGGTGCCCTTGAGCGACCGTTGCCGGCATTTTATCTGCGCAGTGGGAATATCCCTGATGATACCCTGGTATGCGGTGGTCCGGTGGTACTATAACTTCAATATGGCCGGACTCATCTTCATCACCCTGATGGTGATGGGGGAGCTGCTCATGGAGTACGCGAAAAATTATTTTGAATTGTATTACCTCAAATATGTACAGGGCCTCCTCTTTGCCGTCACTCTGCTGTTTACGATATGCTATCACGCCCGTTCGGCCGCGCTCTGCGTCCTGGCCTTCGGCGTAGTGTGGCTGGTATTGCCGGGGCTTGCGGGAAAGAAGCTCTACTATGTGCTCCCTGCCACCGTGACTGCCGGAAGCCTTGTCTTTACCCTTATCTATACGGCCCTTGGTCAGAGGGGGATGGAAATAAGGATATTGTATAAGGACCTGCTCTCGGGCAGGCAGGATATCTGGAGGGAGCTCTGGGGAGCCTTTCTGGAGCGGCCCTTTACGGGAATAGGCTCGTCCTATAAGCTCAAGAGCTTTTTTATCTTCGAGGTGCACAACGGCCTTTTGGATATACTGGTCGTGCACGGCATAATCGTCTTTGCGTTCCTGGTCTTTCTGCTCGTAAAAAGGCTTCTGGAGCTCAAGGCTGTGGGCTACGCCTTTTATCCGGAAAAGCGGATCGCGGCAGCGGGAATATACTGCTATCTCTTCGCCTCCTTCTTTGAAAACTGCTTCATAGTGCCGCCCTATTGCTTTATAGTATTTGTGCTCTTTGAGATCGTTCTAGTGTCCTGACACATTCATAATCGAACTAATCGCTTGCCTGCATTTCCATCTGCTTCGTCAGAAAATCTTGACGTAGCCCGCTACGCCTGTGATTTTCTTTCTTGCAGACTGAAAATGCATTCTGCGCGATTAGTTCAAAGATGAACGTGTCAGTACACTTGCAAAAACCGAGTGAGACAGAATGATGTTATGTAAAGTTTGACGCTGTATCTAGATGTTGATATAATAGGTTGATTTATTAGCATATTTTGTAAAGGCAATGAGCCAGGGAAAAAATTAAAAGGCGAAATATAAGCGGAAGCTGTTCCGGAGACTATAGATGATAACGTTTATCAAAAATAAGGCCCTGTTTTTCAGACGCATGGGGCTCATAACTTATGATGTGCTGGCCGTATTGGCCTCCAGTGCGCTGGGGCTGCTGCTGCGCTTTGACTTAAGCTATGACCAGCTCCTGCATACGGTGGGCGGTTATACGTGGAGGGAAAACCTTTGGCACTATGCCCCCGTCAACGTATGCGTCACCATTCTGATCTTCTACCTGTTTCACCTTTATACAAGTCTTTGGAGCTATGCCGGGACCATAGAGCTGGGCTCTACGGTCATGGCGTGCATAATAGCCTCGGTGGCGCAGGCTGTGGGGATGATGCTGCTCCGGTTCTCCATGCCAAGGAGCTATTTCTTCCTGTATGCGATGTGCCTCGTCGCCTTTGTCTTTGCCAGCCGCTTTGCCTACAGGGTTTTCCGCGCCTTTATACAGAAGCGGACCATGCAGGCCACGAGCCGCAACGTCATGGTCATCGGAGCCGGAGATTCCGGCAACTCCATAATAAGGGAGATGAAGACCTCGAGATTTATCCAGAAGGACGTGCGCTGCGTCATCGACGACAACAAGAGCAAGATCGGCAGCTATATCCACGGCGTCAAGGTCGTCGGGGGCCGGGATGAGATAATCGAGAACGCGGCAAAATACGATATAGATGAGATAATAATAGCCATGCCCTCCATACCCAGGAAGCAGCTCAAGGAGATACTCGATATCTGCAAGGAGACCAAGTGCGAGCTGAAGACCCTGCCGGGTATGTACCAGCTGGTAAACGGAGAAGTGAACGTAAGCCAGCTGAGAAAGGTGGACGTGGTGGACCTGCTGGGAAGAGAGCCCATAGACGTGGATCTGGATTCCATCATGAAATACGTCATAGGCAAGGTGGTCCTGGTCACGGGAGGCGGAGGGTCCATCGGCTCCGAGCTCTGCCGGCAGATCGCCACCCACAAGCCGAAGCAGCTCATAATCCTGGATATATACGAAAACAGCGCCTACGATATTCAGCAGGAGCTTAAGGATAAGTATCCCGAGCTCAATCTCAAGGTGCTTATCGGCTCGGTCAGAAATACAAAGCGCATGGACGATATCTTTGAGACCTATAAGCCCGATATCGTCTATCACGCGGCGGCGCATAAGCATGTGCCCCTGATGGAGGACAGCCCCAACGAGGCGGTCAAGAACAACGTAATGGGTACCTGGAAGGTGGCTGAGGCGGCAGTCAAGGCTAATGTCTCCAGGTTCGTCCTTATCTCCACCGACAAGGCGGTGAACCCGACCAACATCATGGGAGCGACGAAGCGCATCTGCGAGATGATAGTCCAGTCCTACAACCACAGGGGAAATACGGTGTTCGTCGCTGTCCGTTTTGGAAATGTCCTGGGCTCCAATGGCTCCGTTATCCCGCTGTTTAAAAAGCAGATAGCCGAGGGAGGCCCGGTAACTGTGACCGATCCCAGGATAATAAGATATTTTATGACCATACCCGAGGCGGTATCCCTTGTCCTCCAGGCGGGAGCCTATGCCAGGGGCGGAGAGATATTCGTGCTGGATATGGGAGAGCCTGTCAGGATACTGGACCTGGCAAAGAACCTGATCCGGCTTTCGGGCTATGTGCCCGGTGAGGATATAGATATTAAATTTACGGGCTTAAGACCCGGAGAGAAGCTCTATGAGGAAATGCTCATGAAGGAGGAGGGGATGCAGGAGACTGCCAATAAGCTCATCCATATAGGCAAGCCCATAGAGTTTGAGGAGGACAGCTTCTATGAAAAGCTGGAGGTCCTGGCCCGGGAATCAAAGGAGGAGACGGCGGATGTGCGCAGGTGGCTTGAGGAGCTTGTGCCTACCTACCACTACACGCCAAACGACCATGAGTAAGAAGATATTTTTGTCATCGCCTACGATGCACGATATGGAAATGAAGTATATCAAGGAGGCCTTTGATACCAACTGGGTAGCGCCTCTGGGGGCAAATGTGGACGGCTTTGAGGCCGATGTGGAGAAGTATTTCGGGGACGGGATACACGCCACCGCCTTAAGCGCCGGGACTGCGGCGATCCATCTTGCGATGAGGCTTATAGGAGTAAAGCCCGGGGATATTGTTTTCGGGCCCTCCCTGACCTTTGCGGCGACGGTAAATCCCATAACCTATGACGGCGGGGTGCCGGTGTTCATCGATTCTGAGACAGAGACCTGGAACATGGACCCTGAGGCCCTGGAGAAGGCCTTTGAAAAATATCCGGATGTAAAGGCTGTAATAAGCGCGGACCTCTACGGTACCCCGGCTTTCAATGCACAGCTTGAGGAGATCTGCCAAAAGCACGGAGTCCCCTATATCGAGGACGCGGCGGAGGCCATGGGCTCAAAGGAGCCGGATGCGGAGGGGAACCTTAAGAATACAGGCTCCTTCGGTGTCTGCGGGATACTCTCCTTTAACGGAAATAAGATAATAACCACCTCGGGCGGGGGAATGCTCATCTCCCACGACGAGGAGCTGGTAAAGAAGGCCAGGTTCCTGGCGACCCAGGCCAGGGAGCCAGAGAGATATTACCAGCATAAGGAGATCGGCTTCAACTACCGGATGAGCAATATTGTTGCCGGCATAGGCCGGGGGCAGATGGTATATCTCGACAGCCATGTGGAGGCTAAGAGGCTCATCAGGGAGAGATATAAAAAGGCCTTTGCGGATATCCCCGAGATAACCTTAAATCCGTACAGGGAGGGCACGCTGCCGAATTTCTGGCTCACCTGCATGACCTTAAGCGAAGATTCCAGGGTAAAGCCCTACGACATCATGGACGCGCTGGCGGCGGAGGATATCGAGACCAGGCCCATATGGAAGCCGATGCATCTGCAGCCCGTTTTTGCCGATAATGATTTTATCCAGGTGGCAGAGGGGATATCGGTATCCGAGGATATATATAACAGGGGGCTCTGTCTGCCTTCGGATATCAAGAATACTGACGAGGATATGGACAGGATAATCGGCATCGTAAGAGGGCTCTTCGGAAAGTGATATACCGCAGGTTCGTGAAAAGGCTTTTTGACATACTGCTTTCGGGGCTGGCCCTCATCGTAAGCTCGCCCATACTGCTGGTGACGGCTCTGCTGGTGCGGCTCAAGCTGGGAAGCCCCGTGCTTTTTACGCAGGAGAGACCGGGACTTCACGAAAAGATCTTTAAGATGTATAAATTCAGGACCATGACCGATGCGAGGGATGAAAACGGTGAGCTTCTAAGCGACGGGGAGAGGCTTACGTCCTTCGGAAAGGCCTTAAGGGCCACGTCGCTGGACGAGCTGCCTGAATTTATCAATATTTTTAAAGGGGATATGTCCTTCGTGGGGCCGAGGCCGCTGTTGGTGCGCTATCTGCCGAGGTACAATGAGGAGCAGAGGCACAGGCACGACGTACTTCCGGGGCTTACGGGACTTGCGCAGGTCAACGGGCGCAACGCCTTAAGCTGGGAGAAGAAATTCGAATACGACGTAGAATACGCCAGGAATGTTTCCTTCGCCCTGGATATGAAGATAATCTTCATGACCGTAGGGAAGGTGCTTAAAAGGGACGGGATAAGCTCCGAAAACAATGCAACGATGCCTGAGTTTATGGGCAATAAAGATACGGGAGACTGATGATGATAAATGTGTTGATACTTTCGGCGGGACGAAGGGTAGAGCTGGTAAACTGCTTTAAGCATGCCAGGGACAAGCTCGGAATAAAGGGACAGGTCATAGCCGCGGATGCCTCGGAGCTGGCCCCTGCCCTCTATTTTGCCGATATAAATGAGATCGTTCCCAGAATATCCGAAAACGATGCATACATAGCCTCGATAGTGGATATATGCAATAATTTCGGGGTGGACCTCATAGTGCCGACTATAGACACGGAGCTTATTCTCCTTTCTGAGAGAAAGGCGGAGATAGAGAGCAAGACCCGGGCGAGGGTACTGATATCCAGCGAAAAGGTGGTGCACGTCTGCAGGGACAAGAGAAATACCCAGAAGTTTCTGGAGGAGCACGGCTTTGAGATGCCCAGGCTCTATACGGAGCACGAGCTGGACTGCGCGGAGGTCAGCTTCCCCGTATTTATAAAGCCTCTCGACGGAAGCTCCTCGATAAATGCCTACAGGGTCAACAACATAGACGAGCTGATGACCTTCAGGCACCTGATAGACAAGCCCATAGTCCAGGAGTTCATAGAGGGTACAGAATATACGATAGACGCCTTTCTGGACTTCAATTCCCGGCTCATAACCGTTGTGCCCCGGGTGCGTATCGCCACGAGGAGCGGAGAGATAGCCAAGGGAGTGATACGGCGCGACAGGCAGATAATGAATTCGGTGACGAGGCTCATGCAGGCCCTGAAGCCCATAGGTCATATCACCGTCCAGTGCATGAAGACTGACAGGGGAATAAAATATATAGAGATAAATCCGAGGTTTGGCGGAGGTGCGCCCATGTCTATAATGGCAGGGGCGGACAGCTGCGAAAATCTCTACCGCCTGTTGAGCGGCGAGACCCTCGAATATAACGAAAACTTCAGGGAAAATCTGACTTACCTCAGGTTTGACCAGTCCATAATGCTCAATGAGAATATGCAAAGAGAGATAGAGTATGAAGGCAGTTATTTTTGACCTGGACGATACTCTGATCCTCGAAAGGGATTTCGTTTTCAGCGGCTACAGCGCTGTGGCAAAGTATCTGGAGGTAGGAAGGGGCCTCAGTGCGGAGCGGATATACGGCATCCTCAGGGAGGAGTTTGAAAGCTCCGCTCAAAATGTTTTTAACCGCATGTATGACCGGCTTGGCATCGGCTATGACGAGGAGGACATTAAGAGCCTCGTCAGGGTGTACCGGGAGCATGAACCGGACATAGGCTTTTGCGGCGATGTGCTTCCCGCCCTTGAGGAGCTTGAGGGGAGCGGCTGCAGCCTGGGTGTCCTGACGGACGGCTATCTTGTGACTCAGAAAAATAAAGCCAAAGCCGTGGAGCTGGATAAATATTTTGAGGCCATCGTCTATACGGACGAGCTGGGGAGGGAGTACTGGAAGCCCTCGATAAGGGGGTTTGAGCTGCTTTCCGGAAAGCTTGGGATACCGCTCTCCTCCTTTGTCTATGTGGGAGACAATCCGAAGAAGGACTTTGAGATAATGAAAAACTCACCGATAAAGACCGTCAGGATAGTGAGGGAGGGCGGAGTGTACAGCGAGGCGCCCTACGGCGGAGAGTGCAGGGAAAATAAGAGGATAACTTCTCTTAAAGAGCTTAAAGGTATCCTGGAGGAGCTGTTTTTATGAACGTATTGTGCCTGTTTCAGATATTCAGCTTTAAAACTTCTACAATATACCTGGATCTGGTGGAGGAGCTCAGGGACAGGGGACATAAGGTATTTTGCCTGGCCGGCACCTCCGAGACAGAGGTTCCTGAGGGTGTGGTCCATGAGCATGGGGTAAGCACTGTCTACGTCCGGCTCGATAATCAGTTCAGCTCCGACAAGATAAGAAAGGGCTTTATCCAGCTCACCATGGGACGGCTCTTTTACAGGGCCGTTAAAAAGAATATCTGGAGTGAAAAAATAGACCTCATAATCTACCCGACGCCCCCGGTGACCTTCGGAAGGCTGGTATCCCGGCTTAAGAAGCATTACAGGGCCAGGAGCTACCTTATGCTCAAGGACATTTTCCCGCAGAACGCGGTAGACCTAAAGATGATGCGGGAAAACAGCCTTATGCACAAATATTTTTCCTATCTGGAGAGAAAGCTCTATGAGGCCTCTGACCGGATCGGCTGTATGTCGAACGCTAATATAGAGTATCTTAAGAGCCATAGCCGGGAGCTGGATGTCTCCAGGCTGGAGCTTTTCCCCAATACGGTAAAGATAAGGGAGGTTGAAAAGGACTCCGCCAGGGAAGGTCAGACGGTGCAGGAAAAGGAGCAGATCAGCTTTATTTTCGGGGGGAACCTGGGGAAGCCCCAGGCCATAGATTTTCTGCTGCTCTGCATAGAGAGGCTCAAGGGCTATATGAGGGCCAGCTTTACGATAATCGGCAGCGGGACGGAGCAGGGGCTGGTGGAGGACTTCATCAGGGAAAAGAAGCCCGCCAACCTCACCTATATACCCTTTCTGCCCAGAGATGAATATGAGAAGCTCCTGGAGGAGGCGGACGTGGGGATGGTGATTCTGAGCCCGGATTTTTCGATACCGAATTACCCCTCCAGGGTGCTGTCCTATATGCAGCTCGCCAAGCCTGTGCTGGCGGTGACAGACAGGGTGACGGATATACACGCCCTGGTGACATACGAAGCGAGGTGCGGCTGGTGGTGTCCCTCGGACGATCCGACCGCCTTTATCGAGGCAGTGGAGAAGATCTGCGAAAATCAGGAGAATCTGCGGGAGCTTGGAAATAACGGAAGAGAATACCTCAAGGCGAATTTTAACGTCGGAAGGTCAGTGGATATACTGGAAAACTTTATGAAGGAGAGTTGAGATGGCGGACAACATGTTTGACGGCAAGGTACTGATGATAACCGGAGGCACAGGTTCCTTCGGCAACGCTGTGCTGAACAGATTTTTAAATACGGATATCGCGGAGATACGTATTTTTTCCAGGGACGAAAAGAAGCAGGACGATATGCGTCACCTGTACAACAACAAAAAGATAAAATACTGCATAGGGGATGTCAGGGATATGCACTCCCTGAGGGACGCCA
Organism: Lachnospiraceae bacterium; assembly: GCA_017453965.1. Taxonomy (GTDB): domain Bacteria; phylum Bacillota; class Clostridia; order Lachnospirales; family Lachnospiraceae; genus NK4A144. Next base: position 8,788 of record JAFTEI010000134.1, on the reverse strand, counting down.
TGGAGGGAGTCGATTATATCTTCCACGCCGCGGCCCTGAAGCAGGTCCCCAGCTGTGAGTTTTTCCCGATGGAGGCGGTGAGGACGAACGTATATGGCACAGACAACATGCTGAACGAGGCCATACACGCCGGGGTCAAAAAGGTCATCTGTCTGTCTACTGACAAGGCGGCCTATCCGATAAATGCAATGGGTACCTCCAAGGCCATGATGGAAAAGGTCTTCGTAGCCAAGAGCCGGACAGTGGAGCCGGACAAGACGCTGATCTGCGGCACCCGCTATGGAAACGTCCTCTGCTCAAGGGGTTCAGTAGTGCCGCTCTTCATAGAGCAGATAAAGCAGGGGAAGGATATCACGATCACCGAGCCCGCCATGACCAGGTTTATAATGTCCCTGGAGGAGGCCGTGGAGCTGGTGGTCTACGCCTTCGAAAATGCGCACAGCGGTGATATCATGGTGCAGAAGGCCCCTGCAAGCACCATAGGAACCCTTGCGCAGGCGGTAAAGGAGCTCTTTCATGCCGAGGATGTAAAGACGAGGATAATAGGAATAAGGCACGGGGAAAAGATGTCGGAGACCCTGCTCACAGTCGAGGAGAGGGCAAGGGCCGTGGATATGGGTAATTTCTTCAGAGTGCCCGCTGACAACAGGGATTTGAACTACGATAAATACTTTATAGAGGGGAATACCGGAAGAAAGGAGGAGGAATCCTTCAACTCCGACAATACCGAGCTCCTCGATGTGGAGGGAGTGAAGGAAAGGCTGCTTAGGCTCTCCTATATCAGGGACGAGCTGAAGGAGATGGGTATAGAGGCATGAGCAGATTCAAACTTATGACGGTGCTGGGGACCAGGCCGGAGATAATAAGGCTTTGTGAGGTCATAAAGTGTGCGGACAGGTACTTTGACCACGTGCTGGTGCACACGGGGCAGAACTATGACTATACGTTAAATCAGGTCTTCTTTGAGGACCTTAAGCTGAGGGAGCCCGACTACTATCTGGACAGCGTAGGCGGGGATCTCGGGGAGACCATGGGGAACATTATTTCCAGGTCCTATAAGCTCATGCAGGAGGTAAGGCCCGATGCGGTCCTGATCCTCGGAGATACCAATTCGGCCCTGAGCGCCATAAGCGCCAAGAGGCTTAAGATACCGATCTTTCATATGGAGGCCGGGAACCGCTGCTGGGACTGGAACGTGCCGGAGATGATAAACAGGAAGATAGTCGATCACATTTCGGATATAAACCTGCCCTACACCGAGCATTCCAGACGCTACCTTCTAAGCGAGGGCATAGACGGAAAGACAATATTCGTCACCGGCTCCCCGATGAAGGAGGTCTTCAAGGCCTTTGAAAAGGATATAGAGGCTTCAGACGTATTGGAGCGCCTTGGGCTTGAAAAAAAGAAATATATACTGCTCTCAGCTCACAGGGAGGAGAATATCGACGACGAGGAAAATTTCCTCTCGCTTATGGAGGCCGTAAATCATATGGCTGAAAAATACGATATGCCAATAATCTACTCCACCCATCCCAGGAGCAGGAAGTTCATAGAAAAGAGGGGCTTTAAATTCGATAAGAGGGTGCGCTCCTTGGAGCCCTTCGGCTATCTTGACTACAATAAGCTTCAAAAGAACGCGAAGTGTGTACTCTCGGACAGCGGAACCCTTTCAGAAGAGTCCGCGATGATGGGTTTTCCGGCCGTTCTTATCCGTACCTCTACGGAGAGGCCTGAGGTGCTGGACAAGGGCACGATCGTCATAGGCGGGATCAAAAAAGAGGATGTGGAGCAGGCGGCCGAGCTTGCGGTATCCATGGCGGAGAATAACGAGATCGCGGTGGAAGCCGCCGACTACGCGGATGAAAATGTCTCGGTCAAGGTAGTCAGGCTCATACAGAGCTACGCAAAGATAGTAAACGAGACTGTCTGGCTCAAAAAATGAGGATAGTGGTCCTGGACATAGCCGCCAGCAAGACCGGGGCGGAATCCATATTGAAGGACTTTTCCGCCTACCTTAAGGAAAGGGCCGATGGGAATGAGTGGGTCTTCATTACCGGGGTCCCCGGGATAATACCGGCGGCGGAGAAGCTGGAGAATCCCGGACAGCTTAAGGGAGAGGCGGGAATTTACGCCCTCCTGCGCTCGGATGTAAAGAGCTCATGGGCCAGCAGGCTTAAGTTTGAATGGTTCACGGGCGCGGGCTATATAAGGAGCCTTAAGCCGGACAGGGTCTTCTCGATGGAAAATACCCTACCGAGTGGCAATCTCGGAGCCGGGACGGCGCTATACGTACACCAGCCCCTGGGCTTTCAGAAGACAAAGCGGTTTTCCCTGTTTAAAAGGGAAGAGCGGCACCTTGCCATATATCAGTATTTTATATCGAAGCTGATAGATTCCTCCATAAGGAGGGCAGACAGGGTAATAGTCCAGACCCATTGGATGAGAGAGGCGGTTTTAGAGAAATTAAATGTCCCGGCGGAGAAGGTCTGCGCCATTCTTCCGCCGCTGCCGGCGGCTCCTGAGGGGTATGCGGGAGGGGACTTTGGTGAAATGCGCTTTGACGAAAAGCTCTTTGTTTTCCCCTCAGGACCCATAATATACAAAAATCATGAATGCGTCATAAGGGCGGCGAAGCTTTTGAACGAGAGGGGCATCACTGATTTTAAGGTGATCTTTACCCTGACGGCGGAGGAGGCTGGCGAAGGGCTGGTAACGCTGTCGAAGGCTACGGAAAACAATATAGAGTGGAGGGGAAAGCTCCCGCGAAATGACCTGTTTGACCTTTACAGGACGGGGACATTGATATTTCCCTCCTATATCGAGACCTACGGCTATCCCCCGGCAGAGGTAAGGAGCGTGGGCGGAATGGTGCTGGCCTCGGACACCCCCTTTTGCAGGGAGGTACTTAAGGGCTACGGGAATGCGGAATATTTTGATTCCTTTTCTCCGGAGGAGCTTGCGAAGCTCATGCAGGAAGTTATTGAAAAGAAGCTGAGTCCCGCGGACAGGGGGGAGGATAAGGTGCCCTCCGGCTCGTGGGCTGAGGTAGTAGAGGCAGTTACGGCATGAACAGAACTATGTTGGTAAATAAAACAGATATACCGGCCTTATATTATCCGGTTTTAATCGCCGTATATATGCTGACGCTCTTAAACTATTCGGTATTCAGACCCGGCGCGGCGGCGGCGATCCTGGCTGTGCTGACCTGGATCTGGCTGTTTTTATCCGGGTCTCTCCCGAAGCTTAAGGACCTTAACGTACCGGACAAGATAATGTCTCTGTGGCTCCTTTATAACCTGGCCTCGGCGGTCTGGGCGGGGGTCTTCGGGATGCCGCCCTCGGTATATATAGGGGAGCTCTTTACGGCCGTCCTGCCCATGGTCTTTTATTATATAGCGGCTTATTCCGGGGAAAAGAGCATAAGGCGGTTCTATGTCCTGTTTGCGGCGGCGGTGCTGGTCCTTGGAATATTCAGTATCATCCTGTATCTGAGCGCCCCCGGCTTTTATATAGACTTCTGCTTCGAGCACGGCCTGATTTCAAAGGCAGATGTTCAGACCCTGAGGGTCAGGATGGTGTCGGTCACGGGCAGTACGGTGTTGGGCTACCTTGGAGTGGCCCTCATGCCGGTCTCACTGAGGCTCCTCGTGGACAGCGGAAAGAGGCAGTGGCTACTGGGCTTTGCCGGAGGCTGCCTCATAGCCTTTATGAGCAATCAGAGAGCGTCCATGAGTGCGGCGCTCCTGGTAATCGTGTATTTCAACATAGTGCTGTTTTTTGTGTATAAAAAGCTGGACAAAAAATATTTATTTGCAGAGGTCGGGATAATTATCGCAGGGGCCGTGGCCCTCTTTGTGGCTGCAAACGCAGTTTTCATGAAGGTCTTCTACAGGCTGATAAGCCTTCCGCTGGCGATAGGAGAGCGCTCCGACCAGTGGGTGGGAGCGGCCAACAACATGGTCTCCATATGGACCGGCAATGGGCTTGGAGCCAATGGGCACAGGGCGATAGGCTATGCGGAGCACGTCATAGCCGACGGAGGGCTGGCGAAGCTCTACTGCGAGACCGGGATCATAGGTCTGTCGCTGTTTGTCTTTCTGGTGCTGCTCTGCCTTAAGAGGGGCTTTAAGAATATAAGGCGTTTTGCCCCCGAGGTCTGCATCGTGCTTATGACCCTTGTGATCTCCATAGGCTCCAACACGCTTTCCTTTGCCCTTTCGGTTCCGGTTTTTTACTATGCCTTAGGCCGGCTTTCGTCGGCGGAGCGTGGAAAAGTAGTGGAGTAGCTATGAGCTATAAGTCAGATATTACCGGGGATAAAAGCCCCTTTAATAATGGAGGGAACGAATGAGGGTCATAGCCATATATCTTCCCCAATTTCATAGCTTCCCGGAAAATGACAGCTGGTGGGGGAAGGGTTACACCGAATGGACGGCGGTAAAGGGCGCCAAACCGCTTTATAAGGGGCATATACAGCCTGCGGAGCCGCTGGACGGCGTATATTACGACCTTAAGGAGGACGGGGCCGGAACCTTGAGGCGGCAGGCGGAGCTAGCGAAAAAATACGGCATCTACGGCTTTATGTTCTACCAGTATTATTTCAAGGGAAAAAAGCTTATGGAGACTCCTCTTGAGATACTGCTTGAGAACAGGGATATAGATTTAAGATATTCTTTATGCTGGGCCAACGAGAGCTGGACCCGGGCCTGGTACGACAAGGCCGAGGAGGTACTCTTAAAGCAGGAGTACGGCAATGAGGCCGACTGGGAGGAGCATTTCAGGTATCTGCTGCGGTTCTTTAAGGACGAAAGGTATATAAAGATAGACGGGAAGCCGGTATTTCAGATATACCGGACCTTTGAGATAGAGTCCCTCGCGGCAATGGCGGACTATTTTAATAAGAGGGCCGTGGAGGAGGGGTTCGAAGGGATATACTTTATAGGAGGGCGTACAGCGGCTCAGACGGAGGACAGGCCGGAGATAAGGAAGCGCTTCGGGGGCTGGTACTACTTTGAGCCGGGCTATACTCTAAAGCACGATATGTCGGCTTTTGCCACGGCAGAGTATAACGTGACCGTTGCAGCCAGGACCTTTATCAACACTTTCAGAAAGAATAAGCTGCTGGAGCGCCGCATACCAATAAAGCATATCTATGATGGGATAGCTAAAAGGGAGTACGCACAGAACGAATATCCCGGTATCCTGGCAGGCTGGGACAATACTCCCAGGAGGGGCTACAAGGGCCTGGTATATACCGGTTCAAGCCCGGCGCTTTTCGGAGAGCTGCTTACGGAGCTTAAGAAAAAGACGGAGGGCAGGAAAAACGACTTCGTCTATGTCAACGCCTGGAATGAGTGGGGCGAGGGAGCAATGATAGAGCCCGCAAAGCATTTTGGCTGCGGGTATCTGGAGGAGATCAAAAGGGTTCAAGATGAGACAATATCCTAAAATATCCATTATTTCAATTATTTACAAGGTGGAGCCCTACCTGCGGGAGAGCATAGAGAGCATGATAAACCAGACATATAAGGAGCTGGAGAGCGTGCTGGTCGTGGGGACCGGGGGAGACAACTGCCTTGAGATCGCCCGTGAATACGAGGCCAAGGACAGCCGTATAAAGCTCGTGGTGTGTGAGCCGAGGGGAACGGGAGATGCCAGGAACAGGGGGCTGGAGGCCGCCACCGGAGAGTATATAGGCTTTGTGGACGGGGACGACTACGCCTCTCCCGAAATGTTTGAAAGGATGTTTTTGAACCTGGAAAAATATGAGGCGGACATAGTGGTATGCGGAAAATTCAGCGAGTACCCGGGCGGAGGTGTGCCGGATGAGCAAAGGCCGCTAAGGGAGATGAGCAGCCGGGACGCCTTTGAGATGATACTTAAGGGCACGGGCTTTTTCTTCCACTGCTGGGACAAGCTCTTTAAGGCCTCTCTTTTCGAAGGGATCACCTTCCCGACCGACAGATATCTGGAGGACAGGTATGTTATAAATATCCTGCTCGAGAGGGCCGATAAGATAGTTTACGATACCACTCCGCTGTACCATTTCAGGGTGAGATCGGATTCCCTAAGCCGCGTCGATGAGATGGCGGAATATAATACCGACGCCGATATGGACTTTGCCGACTATGTTTTGACGCGCTATCCGAACCTCAGGAACGAGGCCGAGGCCTTTTTGCTCTATGACCACCTTACCTGCATACAAAACAGGCTGATTCACGGCACTTTTACAAAGGAAAACACGGCGAAGCATTACGACTATATAAGGGCGCACAGGGAAAGCATGAAGGGCAATCCCCTGGTGGATATCAGGGTAAAGATAAAGGTCTTCCTGGCGCTCTACATGAAATGGGGGCTGAAGCTTATCACTGAGCGCAGCGTCAGAAAGGCGGCCGAGCATGAAAAGTTCCATATTTCATAATAAAAGAATACTCTTTGTATGCAGGGAGACATATTCGAAGCCGCTCTTCTTTCTGGCAAGGGACCTGAAGGAGGACAATGAGGTCGCGGCGTTCTATATAATGTCCTCCGAGAGCAAGTATAAAAAATGCTACTACAACGAGCACACCATATATGAATTCAGGGAAAACCTTCCTGACGTCAAGCTCTACGACGTAGGAGATATCTGCGACAGGTTCGTGGAGGGCTTTGAGAAAAGCTCCTCTCCCGCGGATATGGACTACTTAAAGGAGATCGAGAGAGACTATACGCACTACAAGACTCTGGGGCTGCAGCTCATGAGCTCCCAGGAGAATACGAGGCACTATCATTACAGGAAATACTGGGTGGTGACCAGCGATGAGGAGAATAACTACTGGCTGGAGCTCAATTACAAAAAAATCATAGGCATATTGGAGGAATTTAAGCCCGATGTGATCCTGGATACGGACAATGCGGAGCTGCAGAGGACCATAATGTGCGAGGTGGCGTACCGCAAGGGAATCCCCTATATTACCATGGAGTACGGAAAGTACGGATATTACAAATACCCCAGCTTCCAGAACTGCTTCGGAGTCGATCCGTATTTTAAGGAGATATATGAGAGGAAGCTGGCCGCCCCGGAGGAGGAGCTCAAGGAGGGGCTGGACTATGTGCGGGAATTCCGCGAAAAATCCAGCATCATGAACAAGGAATTCGCTGGCTCCGTTACGGTGCAGTACGAGAGGGATTCCTGGATCTGGATACTCAGGGTGATGAGGGGAAAGTGGAACTACTTCTGGGATATGGATATCAGGGCGGGTAATGCGAAGCTCAAGAGAAAATCTCCCTTCCTCTATGCCAGGACGGCGCCGTATTTAAAATATTACTGGGATGAAATGAGGATCAAGAGGAGGTTCCTCGTGAAGAATAAATACTTTGAGGACCCGGTGGAGGGGGAGGACTACGTATATATGCCCCTGCACCTTATCCCGGAGTCCTCGGTCTTTGTGAAGGCCTCGTTTTACGTGGATGAGCTGAATCTCATAGAGCAGGTCTCCAAGGCCCTGCCCGTGGGCTGGAAGCTCTACGTAAAGGAGCACCAGGCCATGCTCGGCGAAAGGGCTATAGAATTTTATTCAAAGGTCAGGGAGATAGCCAACGTAAGACTGGTGCAGATCAATTACTACAAGGACCCCAAGCCCTGGATAACCAAGGCCAGGGGAGTGGTCACCATAACCGGGACAGCGGCCTATGAGGCGGCGCTTCTGGGGAAGAGGTCCCTGATCTTCGGGGAGGTGCCCTTCGGGCTCATAGAGGGGGTGCGAAAGATCCATTCCTATGAAGAGTTGCCCGAGGCGATACGTTCCTTCGGACAGATAGACAATATGCGCTCCGCCGCGGCCTATATCGAGGCAGTCAGAGAGGCCGGGGAGGAGGTTAAGATCTTCGAGCTCATGGATGAGGCGGAGGAAATCTTTGCGGGCAGACACAAGGAGACTCCGGAATTTGACAGGGAGCTGGGAGAGCTGCTTAAGATGTTTGAAAAGGGGTATTTAAAATGGCAGGAAATATCATCGAGAGGGTAAGAGACGGGAAATTTGTCCTGATTGCCGAGATAGGGGTCAATTATTACGACATCGCCGCCAAGCTGGGGATATCCAATATGGAGGCGGCAAAGCTCATGTGTAAGGAGGCTCGCGACGCCGGGATTCACGCAGTAAAATTCCAGACCTACAGGGCCGGGACCCTTGCTGCCCACGATTCGCCCTCATACTGGGACAGGAGCGAGGAGCCCACGGCCTCGCAGTATGAGCTCTTTAAAAAATTCGATTCCTTCGGGGAAAGGGAATACCGGGAGCTGAAGGAATACTGCGATTCCTTAAGAATAGAATTTCTTTCCACTGCCTTTGACTTTGAATCGGCGGATTATCTGAATGACCTCATGGGCGTATACAAGATATCCTCGTCGGATCTTTCGAATATTCCGTTCATAGAGCACCAGGCCAGGAAGGACAAGCCCATTCTTTTGTCCATAGGGGCCTCCAACAAGGAGGAGATAGACCGGGCGATAGAGGCTATCAGACGGAATAATCATAAGGAGCTGGTGCTGCTGCACTGCGTCCTGGAATATCCTACCCCCTTGGAGCACGCGAATTTATTGAAGATAAAGAGCCTTAAGGAGGAGTACCCGGAGGAGTACATAGGCTACTCGGACCATACTAAGCCCACGGCCGACTGCCGGGTCGTGAATACAGCCTATAACCTGGGGGCGGTCCTGGTGGAAAAGCACTTTACCCTGGACAAGAGCCTTAAAGGTAATGACCACTATCACGCCATGGACCCGGAGGATGCGAGGGCTATACTTAAG
>JAFTEI010000133.1 GCA_017453965.1 Lachnospiraceae bacterium | reverse complement strand
GCTCCTTCGGGTCCTCCTCCACCACGGCAGCCTTTATGCAAAGGCTCCTGTGGATAATGTCCTCCAAAGCGGCGTAGTCCCTGGCCTTGACGGCCTCGATATTTGCCTTGAGGTCATTTAAATATTCTCTGTCTCTGATAAGGCCGTGCTTTATTATCTCCGCCATCCCCGAGGAAAACTCCCTGGGGGGAAGGGTATTTATGGTGGATACGTTTATATAGACCAGGGAGGGCATATAAAAGGCCCCCACCATGTTCTTATACTCGTCCATATCCACTCCCGTCTTGCCGCCTATGGAGCTGTCGGTATCCGCCAGAAGGGATGTGGGCACCTGTATAAAGGGTATACCTCTTAAATAGGTGGCCGCCGCAAAGCCGGTCAGGTCTCCGGTAACTCCGCCACCCAGAGCCACAAGAGCGCTCTTTCTGTCAAAATGCCTCTCTATCAGAAAGCGGTAGAGGGCGCTTACAGTATCCAGATTTTTCCGCTCCTCGCCGGCAGTAAAGGTAAAGATATGGGTCTTGATATCGAGGCTGTTGAATACACTCTCCACCTGAAAGGCATAGTGGGCACCGACCTGAGAATCGGTAACTATGCATATCTTATAAGGCCTGAAGGGCAGCTTTGAAACGGTCTCTCCCAGACCCTCGAAGCCGCTCTCGACCAGTATGTCGTAAGCTTCCCCGCTGACTGTTTTGTTGATGTGTAATTTTTTTGACATAAAATTATTACTCCGAAACACTAAGAAACATGCCGTAAAGCGCACTATGAAAAAGGACGGTGCATAAGCACCGCCCTATAATATCATTTTAAGGATTTGAAATCAATCAGCTTGAGCACATTATCCGGTACTCCGGAGCCGTTCTCAATATCCTCCGACAACTCTTTTTCGGGGCATTTCCCCAAACTCGGCCTCGAAGCCTCTTTTGACCTCGTGACTTTTATCCATAGTCATATTGTTCTCGGAGAACTCCACATTCCTGGGTGCTGCGATGCAGATATAGTCGGTGATCTGCTGCAGGGTTCCGCCCAAGGCATAGACCGCTCCTGAAACCATATCCAGTATCCTCTGGGGCTCTCCTCCCCTGATACCCTGTAAATTCAAAACTACGGTCTTGGAGCTCAAAAGCTCGTCGATGATCTTCTGGCAATCGGAATTCGTCGAAGGATGCATCATTACGACCTCGAACTGATTTCCCTGAGCTCTCTTCTTGACCTGCTTCATGCTCATTATATTGTCACGGCCGGAATACTCAGGTTCGGCGGCCTTCTCAGCCTTGGCCTTCTTTGAGGACCTCTTCCGGGGAGTGTAGTCCTCCTCTTCGTAATCGTCCTCATCGTCCTCCGTATAGTCATCATCATACGGCTCATCATCGTAATCATCTGCATCTACAGTCAAAGCACGTCTAATGTTATCCAACCAAACCATTTTCTTCCCTCCTGCGCACTTTTTAATACGCGGCGCACATTACGGGCACACATGCGCTAGATGTTGTAATTTCTCTCTCCAAATATTCCGGTTCCTACTCTGACATAGGTTGCACCCTCTTCAATCGCAACCTCGTAGTCTCCGGTCATCCCCATGGACAAAACGCCCGTGAATGTATTATTACTCATTTTTTGTTTTATGTCAACATTTAATTTACATAATTTTTCGAAATATTTTCTGTTTTCTTCCGAATTTTCGGTATATGGAGCGATACACATAAGTCCTCTGACGGTAATATTAGGTAAACCAATTATCGCTACCACTAAATCTTGACATTCCTCGTAAGAAATTCCATATTTTGTGGTTTCATCCGCGATGTTGACCTCCACCAGAATATCTACACTGACATTTTTCTTAACGGCCTGACGGCTTATTTCCTCTGCCAGCTTCAGGCTGTCCACGGAATGGATCATAGCCACCTTGTCCACGATATATTTGACCTTATTTGTCTGCAGATGCCCTATGAGGTGCCACCTTATGTCCTGCGGGCACCTGTCATACTTTTCCAGAAGCTCCTGCACCTTATTTTCCCCAAAATCCCTTATTCCGGCGTCATAGGCCTCCATTATCAGCTCCACCGGCTTGGTCTTGCTGACGGCTATGAGCGTGACCTCCGAAGGGTCTCTGGATGCCCTTTTGCAGGCCGCCTCTATATTTTCCTCCACGAGCTTTAAATTTCCTTAACCACGTCATCCCTCCAAAACACTTATTAGAAATTTTTCGGACTCCTCCGCCCTTCCTGTACGAATTTCCGCGCATATTCGCATCCTTAATTCGAAACCACCAGGTCGTCCTCGTTTACCCTCTCGGCATCCAGGGCTATCCTGTCAAAGACCCTTAAGCCGTAGGCGGCATTGTCCGAAACTATGGTATATTCCTCATTGCTCTCCATCGAATCTATCTTTGTAAAGTCCGCATAACCCTTGTTTATATTATATACACCGGTCAGAGAGGCCTTTCTGTTGACAGTATAGGTCTCCTCGCCCTCCGGCATGACCAGCACGTCCCCGGGGTTAAAAAGGTCCGTATTCACATAGACAAAGCCGTCCAGATTCTGGTATATGCTCGCCGCGACAAACTCCACGCTGACCTCCCCGTTTTCGAGATAGGTCCGCCGCATAAAGCCGCTTCCGGTAGTCCCGGTGGTCAGATACTCCTCCGGCACCAGGTAAAACTCCATATCCACTATGGCCGAATTCGGTATTTTAAGCCCCGATACATCGTCCGTGATAAGCTGCACGTCTATAAAGCGGTCGGTGGCAAAGGTGATCATGGAGTCCTTGAAGCTCAGGACCAGCAGGGGCAGGTCGCCGTTATTTATTATGGAGCTCGCCGCCGTGGAGACATAGCCGTTTTTGAGGAATTTGACCTGAATTGAGGTCACCTCCTCGTAATCTGCCAGGTTTTCCTCCGTAAGGGGTATGACTATGTTCCAGTTCTCTGAATCTATCAGCTTATAGGCCGGGTCGCTCTCCGAAACCAGGGCGTTGGCTATGATCTGGTGCTTCTTATAGGTCTCGTTGTCAAAGGAATCCGCGCTGACGGTATCCGGCGTAAGCTTCTCCATTCCATCGTAGGAATAGACCACTATCCCGCTGTTGGAGGAATAGCCCAGAGAGACCGAATCGTTTAAAAGAGCATTGCCCGAAAGGGAGCTTATGGACTGCATGGCATTGGAATTTATGAGCTTTGTCGCCGTGCCCTCCACAGAATACTTAAAGTCATAGACCGTGGAAAAATCCGTATCCGAATAGTGCTCTGAGTAGTTTTCCACCTCAGTCTTTAATTCCAGCAGGTCCTCATCCGACAGAAGCTCCTTGTTCTCCTCGTTCCTTGCGATCAGCTCCGAGAAGGTCCCGCTCTTGTCCACCGAATATATGAGCTCACCCTTGGCGACCCTGGCGTCCTCCCTGGCATAGAAATTCAGATACCCCGCAGAACCGGCAGGATATAAGGTCTCCGACCTTAAGGCTATCCCCCTGAAGGAGCTCTGGGTGGCCAGCGACCCCGTCTGTACCTCGTAGCTCGTAAGCCGCCTCGTCCGGAAGGAAAGAAAGATCATGACCACAACATAAATAAACATCAGCAGGAAGATTATCATTCCGAAATTTAAGTTCGGAAGACGCTGACGTTTGAATTTTGTCACATTATTATTTTTTTTATTTTCCGCGGCCCTGACTCTCGCGCGCCGCCTTTTTTCATCTGACATATAATTGTGGGCTGCCGAACGTATCAGCAGCCCCCTTTTTTTCTCAAATCCTCACCTGTGCGCAAACACTCAAACTGCTTTGATGACCTTTTCCTGCAGTTCTCCGGGCAGCTCGCCCTTTGTTACGGCCAGACTTATTATTATCTCAATAGAGAATTTGTTGGAGATCATATCCAGCTCCTTGATCGTCTCTGCAACGTCGCCTATCGGGTCAGAGGTCTTGGATACCTTTAAGAAATTGTCTATGAAAAGCTTTTCACGGTCATGATCGGCGGAGATGATGCCCTCTGCAAACCCTAAGAACTTATCCGTGTTTTTAATATTGTAATCGCCGGTATTTACGAGACGTATCATATTCTTAAGCTCGAACATATGCGACTTATCCTTATCGATAAAAACGATATTTCCCGTCGCAGCTCCGGCTGCCTCATTTACCATATCCAAAAGAATTTTGGTCTTGCCCCTGCCCTTCTCTCCTACGATCATCTTAACCATAACCTGTATCCTCCTAGTTATTTATATAATCGGAACCAACGTCCTTAACACCGACGTAACCGTCCTTTTTGATTATATTATAAATCAGTACAAAACACAACCGGAACGCGACCGAAACACGCGCCGCGGTCAAATATTTGCCTATCCCTGTCTAGTATCCGTCTATAAGCTCCAGCAGGGCGTTGGTCTTGGCGTAAGTTACGTCTATATTATCTCCCTTCATGACGCAGGAGATATACTGCTTCCCCGAGGCCGAACGGCTCAGGAGTACGAGACACGCTCCGGCAGCCAGGGTCGTACCGGTCTTCCCGCCCACCACCGTCACATTGGTCGGCGCGCTTACCTGGCCCTTGAGGTATCTGTTCGTCGTCTCACATTTAAAATCCTTCGGGTTTCCGTCGGCATCCTTATAGCTGGTCGAGTAGTCCATCATCCCTATGATCTGTTTGAATTCCTCGTTCTTTATGGCTTCGTTGAACATAAGGTACATATCATAGGCACAGGTATAGTGGTTTTCGTCGTGAAGACCGTTGGGATTGGCAAAATGCGTTTTCGTAGCTCCAAGCTCCAGGGCCCTCTTATTCATCTTGTCGCAAAAACCGTCAATGGAACCGTCCAGCCCCACAGCTATAAGATTGGC
>JAFTEI010000132.1 GCA_017453965.1 Lachnospiraceae bacterium | reverse complement strand
TGTGGAAGATACTGCATCTTCCCATGGAATTCTATTCCCAGAGGATGGCCGGAGACCTTCAGATGAGAAAGACCTCCAATGCCTCCATAGCTTCTAACCTGGTACAGACGGTGGCGCCTCTGCTGCTCAATACCATAATGATGTTTTTCTATCTTTTTATCATGCTGGCCAACAGTCCGCTGCTGACGGCACTCGGACTTTTGAGCATAATCTTCGACATAATCGTGGCCAGGATCATCTCGAAAAAGCGCGTTAACATCATGAGAGTGCAGATGAGGGATTCCGGAAAGCTTGCCGGCCAGACTGTAGCCGGAATCGAGATGGTGGAGTCCATAAAGGCCAGCGGAGCCGAGAACGGCTTCTTTAAGCGCTGGTCAGGATATCAGGCCAGCGTCAATACGCAGACGAACAGATATACAAAGCTCAATTCCTATCTGGGAATGATCCCTACCATAATTTCACAGACCATCAACACCCTCATTCTTGTTACAGGTGTGTATATGACCATGAACGGACAGTTTACTCTGGGTATGGTCATGGCCTTTGACGGTTTTCTGCAGTCCTTCCTGGCTCCGGCCAATACCCTTATCAGCGCGGGTCAGACCATTCAGGAGATGCGTACAGAGATGGAGCGCATAGAGGACGTCATGAAATATCCTGATGATGTCAGCTTCAAGACCGAAAGAGCCATTTCCGAGGAGGATGAAAACACTACCTATGATAAGCTTAGGGGCAATATCGAAATGAAGAACGTGACCTTCGGCTACTCCCCCCTGGCAGATCCGCTTATTGAAGGCTTCGACCTCAAGATGGAGCCCGGCAGCAGGATAGCCTTTGTAGGAGGCTCCGGTTGCGGAAAGTCCACCTTGTCCAAGCTCATATCGGGACTCTATGAGCCCTGGAGCGGAGAGATCCTCTTTGACGGGAAAAAGAGGTCGGAGATAGACAGAAACGTATTTACAGGCTCAGTGGCCGTAGTGGATCAGGATATAATCATCTTTGAGGACACCATAAGAAACAATATAAAGATGTGGGACGATTCCATAGAGGACTTCGAGATGATAATGGCTGCAAGGGATGCACAGATCCACGAGGATATAATGCAGCGTGACGGCGGTTACGACTATAAGCTTATCGAGGGCGGAAGAAACTTTTCCGGCGGCCAGAGGCAGAGGATGGAGATCGCCCGTGTGCTGGCACAGGATCCCACCATAATCATCCTGGATGAGGCCACCAGCGCCCTCGATGCGAAGACCGAATATGAGGTAGTAAAGGCAATAAAGAACAGGGGAATAACCTGTATTGTCATTGCGCACAGACTTTCTACGATCCGGGACAGCGATGAGATAATAGTGCTCGATCACGGCAAGGTAGTGGAGCGCGGCAAACATGAAGAATTATACGCAAAGGGCGGTTACTATACAGAACTTGTAACCTCAGAATAAATAATAATTCAGCCCGAAGCACTTGCTGCTGAGGGCCTTAAACATCGGAGTAATATGGGTTGGTTTGACGAACAGATAAGACAAAGAAAAATAAGTGACGAGGAAGCTTTCAGGGAAGCCTTTGTAGACATGGCAGGAATCGTTATGGGCGCCAAGGTTAAGGCGGCGATGAACGATTCCATTGAGCAGGCGAAAAACGCGATGGAGGAAGTACTTAAATACTACCACATCCGTTTGAAGGAGTTTAACAGAGAGTTTGACGACTGGGACGAGGAGCTGGACCACCTTCTCCACCCCTTCGGCCTTATGAAAAGAAATGTCAATCTTACCGAGGGGTGGTATCTGAATGCGGCAGGACCGATGCTGGGAGTGCTGAAATCCAACAGTACGCCGGTGGCTCTGATGCCGGGGCCCTTCGGGGGCTATTCCTTTTTTGACAGTACGAACCAGAAGCGTATTTTTATAACTGCCAAAAATGCGGAGCTTTTAGAGGATGAGGCCCTATGCTTCTATCAGCCCTTCCCCCAGAAAAAGCTCACTGCCAAAGACATAATTTCCTATATGTTTAAGAGTATATCTGTCTCAGACGTGACCTTTATGGTGGTGATCGTAGCGCTGGGAACTCTGATAGGAATGATAATGCCGAGACTCATGTACTGGCTGTATTCGGACGAGCTGATAAATACCGGCAGTGTCAATTCCCTTGTGGCTATAGCCATCTTCATGATCTGCGCACAGGTGAGCTCAACGATGATGGCTGTGCTGCAAAACCTGACTCTGACGCGCATACAGGGCAAATTGACGCTTTACGTAGAAGCGGCTTCCATGATGAGGGTGCTGTCCCTTCCAACGGAATTTTTTAAGAATTACAACTCGGGTGAGGTCGTCCAGAGAATGAATTATATTTCTTCGCTGTCGACCACCATATCGAGTATAGTTTTTTCCACGGGACTCACCTCCTTGTTCTCGTTGGTATATATAACACAGATATTCAATTATGCACCCATACTGGTAGCACCGGCTCTGACCGTGATATTTGTGACTCTGCTCGTTTCCACACTGACTACCATAGTTCAGATGAGGATAAGCAAGGAGCATATGGAACATATGGCTGCTGAAAGCGGTCTTACCTACGCCCTTATTACGGGAATTCAAAAGATCAAGCTTTCCGGAGCCGAAAAGCGGGCCTTTGCCAAATGGTCCAAAAGCTATACAAATGCTGCGAAGCAGCAATATGATCCGCCCATGCTGTTAAAGATAAACGGCGTCATAAGTACCGCCATAGGATTGATTGGAACAGTAGTCATATACTTTTTTGCAATACGGGGCGGCGTTTCCGTGGCAGAATATACGGCCTTCAATGCCGCTTATGCCATGGTTTTCGGGGCGATAAGGTCGATCTTTGGCATAGCCTTTGACATTGCCGGGATAAAGCCTATATTGGAAATGGTCGAGCCCATATTCTCGGCTCTGCCCGAGGTTGCAGGGGATAAAAAGGTCGTGGAAAAGCTTTCCGGAGGAATCGAGCTCAATAACGTGACCTTCCGCTATACCGACGACGGACCGGCTATTTTGGACGACCTGTCCCTTAAGATAAGGCCAGGTCAGTATATAGCCATTGCGGGAAAGACGGGCTGTGGAAAATCAACTCTGATGAGGATACTCTTAGGCTTTGAAATTCCTCAAAAGGGTGCGGTGTATTATGACGGCAAGGATATAAAAAAGCTGGATCTGCAGTCTCTTAGACGAAATATCGGTTCGGTCATGCAAAACGGAAAGCTCATCATGGGAAGCATCTATGAAAACCTGGTAATTTCCGCCCCGTCCCTGACTATGGAGGAAGCCTGGGCGGCAGCCGAGACCGCGGGGATAGCGCGCGATATCCGGGAGATGCCCATGGGTATGCAGACTGTTATAGGAGAGGGCAGCGGAGGAATATCCGGCGGACAGAGACAGAGGCTGCTTATAGCCAGGGCCATTGCACCCAAGCCGAAAATACTTATGTTTGATGAGGCTACAAGTGCGCTGGACAATATGACTCAAAGAGAGGTTTCAGATGCCCTGGACAACCTTAAATGTACGAGACTGGTAATAGCACACAGACTTTCTACTATTAAAAATGCCGACAGAATAATCGTCCTTGACAAAGGAAAAATAATTGAGGACGGCAGCTATGAGGAGCTTATAGCCAACAACGGATACTTTGCGGACCTTGTTGAAAGGCAGAGATTGGATAAATAAGCTGTTTTAAAAAATTACAAAATTATTTTTGATTTTTTCTGCCACATGGGAAAAGTGGTGCGTATATATATATAAACAAGCAAATAAACAAATTCCATTTTGAAAGGAGCTAAGGTTATGAAGGATATGAACGGCAAGATCAACGATGAGAGACTTGAGGAAGTTAATGGCGGCGCAGGTATAATGGACGCTCTGTTCGATAAGAGAAAAAATAATGCCAATATTGATATGGCGATCAAGGATGATCATACCATGGTGCAGAGCAGATTTCTGGCAGGAGAGGCCAGCAAGACGGAGAAGGATCCTATGGGCTCCGGCATAGACGGCGGCATAAGTAACGGCATAGCAAGGAACACTAAGGATTTCGGAAACAATTTTGGAGCAGGCAGCGGTCTTGAATAAGAAGCTGTAAGCAGGAAATAAGGATTGCCGCCGATGAGAGTGTCCCTTTGGGACGCGGCGGCAAGTAGGAAAAACGTCCAGTGGACGGTTTTCGGACACGTTTTGACGCGCCGAGCGCGGCAGTGTCCCATTTAAAGCCGCTAAAGCGGCTCACAAATGAAGGAGGATAAAGGTATGGGTCTCAAGGCAGGCAGAATGAATAATGATGAGCTGGAGAAGGTAAATGGCGGTACCGAGCTTGAAGGCAGCTTTTCTGATATTTCTCAGTGCCCTCCCGGTACTATCGATATGAAGGGAAAGATTCCTGACAGCAAGGGTACTCAGAAGGTATGTCCTTACTGTGGATCAAAGAATTTAAGAGATACCACCCTTTTTGTTCCCACATGGGGGCATGTAGTCACCGGTCAGATATGCGATGACTGCAAGGAAGTTTGGCAGTAGATCAGAGTATTGGAGAAGTAAGCTCTCCTCCGGGTATTGAGAGCGTTCTAAAATATGAATAAATATATGAAGCTTGCCGACGATCTGGCAAGGGATAATCTTAAAACAAATGCAGGCGGCCCTTTCGGAGCCTGCATTGTTATGGGCGGAAAAATAATCGGGAAGGGCTCGAACCACGTGCTTGCCAATAATGACCCTACGGCTCATGCTGAGATCATGGCTATAAGGGACGCAAGCAAGAACTTAGGCAGCTATGACCTAAGCGGGTGCGAGCTCTATACGTCCTGCTTTCCCTGTCCCATGTGTCTTTCTGCGTCCATCTGGGCGAATATAGATAAGGTATATTACGGAAATACCAAAGAGGATGCAGATGCTATAGGTTTTCGTGACGATATGATATACGACTTTATCAATAAGCTTTCGGAAGACATAGAGGATGTGGACGGAATCCTACCGCTTGAAGAGCTGGACAGGGATGAGACCTTGTTGACCTTTAAAGCATTTGGTGATAAAACAGATAAGACGATATATTAAATAGGGAGCTGTTTATCTGTCAGCGAAAGTCTGAGGTCAGTTATGAAGCTTATAAAAACGAGGGAGGCGGCAGGGCAGGTGCTTTGCCACGATGTGACCCGGATAGTGAAGGGTGTGGAGAAGGGACCCGCCTTTAAGAAGGGGCATGTGATCACCGAGGAGGACATTCCGGTCCTTCTGGATATGGGGAAGGAAAACATCTACATATGGGAAGTAAATGAGGATATGCTGCATGAAAATGATGCAGCATTGATTTTATATGGGCTTTGCAAAAGCGAGCATCTTCATCCTTCGGAGATAATCGAGGGGAAGATAGAGCTGATTGCCGATACAGACGGGCTCCTAAAGGTGGATTCCAGGAAGCTGAATGCCATCAATGCCCTTGGGGAGATGATGATTGCTTCTAGACACGGAAATTTTCCCGTTAAAAAGGGGGATAAGATCGCGGGAACCAGGGTGATTCCCCTTGTTATAGAAAAGGAAAAAATGGAACGCGCGAAGGAGGCAGCTCCCGGAGGGGAAATTTTTAAGATACTGCCCTTTCAGAAAAAGTCCTATGGTATCGTAACTACCGGCAGCGAGGTATTTTATCACAGGATAGAGGATACCTTTACTCCGGTAGTCATGGATAAGCTAAAGGAATATGACGCTCCCTTCGTTGGCCAGGAGTTCAGCCCGGACGACGCCGAAACGACGGTAAAGGGCATAGAGAGCCTCATAAGCCGTGGGGCGGAGATTATCATCTGTACGGGCGGGATGAGTGTGGACCCCGACGACAGGACTCCTCTTGCCATACGCAAGGCCGCGGACCCCGGGAGGGTCATAACCTACGGGGCGCCGGTACTGCCGGGGGCCATGTTTATGCTGGCCTATAGGGGGGACATTCCCATTATAGGTCTGCCGGGCTGTGTCATGTACGTCCAGCGCACAATATTCGATCTGGTTCTTCCGCGGGTTATGGCGGGAGAAATTCTCACAAAAAATGATTTTGATATACTGGGGGAAGGTGGACTTTGTCTGAATTGTGAAAAGTGTACCTTTCCTAACTGTGGATTCGGAAAGTAAGGGGAAGGACTATGCCGGAATCAGTGTACTCTAGGATAAAAGGGCTTGTTTCAAAGGAAGATCCGGGTAAGCTTTGCCTTCTTACCCTGCTCGAGGGAGAAGGGGCGGGAGAAAAGGCTCTCTATTCTGACGAAAGACTTATAGAGGCCTTTAAGCCGGGAGGCTTTTTTGAAACGATGCCGGAAAGGCTGCCGGATATCAGCGCTCCGGGTTGCTATGAAGCCGGGAGGCTCTTTTACGCCGAGATCCTGGGACGCCCCGAGAGGCTGGTGATCTGCGGGGCGGGTCATGTTTCGATACCGATAATAAAGCTCGGGAAGCTGATAGGCTGCCACACCACCTGTATAGACGACAGGGAGGAATATGTCGGGAATGCGAGGCAGGCCGGAGCGGACCGGGTGCTCTGCGGAAGCTTTGAGGAGGTTTTGTCCGGTCTCGAGGGCAGCAGCGATACCTATTTTATAGTCGTGACCAGAATGCACCGTTATGACAGTGAATGTATAAGGGCCATAGCCGGGAAAAAACACGCCTATATCGGGCTCATGGGCTCCAGGAGAAGGACGGCCGTGGTAAAGGAGAAGCTCCTTGAGGAGGGAGTTTCCCCGGAGCTGGTGTCCTCTATACATACTCCAATAGGTATAGATATCAACTCCGAAACTCCGGAAGAGATAGCGGTATCGATAATAGCGGAAATAATAAAGATCAAGAATCAGTTTAAGAAAAATACCGGCTTTTCGGAGGAAATGTTGGAAAAGCTCACAGGCCTTGAGGGAAGCAAAAAGGCCGTGCTGGCGACGATCGTAAAGCGGATCGGCTCGGCTCCAAGGGACGTGGGAAGCAAAATGCTGATCGAGGCTGACGGCAGCCTTACAGGCACGATCGGAGGGGGCTGCACGGAGGCCTTTGTCATCGAGCATGCGGGCGAGATGCTTAAGGGGAAGGCTCCGGAGTTTTCCCTTCACAGCCTGAGCCTTGCAGACGAGTGGTATGTGGAGAGCGAGACCGTATGCGGAGGTACCATAGAGGTATTTCTGGAAACGGTATAAAAATGAAGGACAGGTTTAACCGTGAAATAGAATATATGCGCCTCTCCATTACCAGTGAGTGCAATTTAAGCTGTATATACTGTAATCCAGAGGGAGCCTGCAACAAGACGACTCATAAGGGTAAAAACAAATATTTTTCTCCGCGGGAGCTCGAAGAAATATGCACTGCCGCGACGAAATGCGGAATTAGAGTCTTCAGGATAACCGGAGGAGAGCCGCTTCTCAGGCCGGACTGTGAGGAGATAATAAGCAGGATAAGCGGCATTGCAGGGGTGAGGCGGGTGAGCCTGACCACCAACGGAAGACTCCTGACCCCTAAGAGGCTTTCCGGGCTGATCTCAGCGGGCCTTAGAGGCATCAATATAAGTCTCGATACCGTAGATCCTGAAACGGACAGGAGAATAAGCGGGTCGGGCGGTCTCGGGGAAACTCTGGAGGGGATACGTTCTGCTGCAAGGGATGGGCGGCTGTCGGTCAAGACCAACACGGTCCTGCTCGAGGGGATCAATGACAGGCCGCAGGAGATCCTGGCCCTGGCTGAGCTTGCAAGGGAGCTTCCGGCAGAGGTGCGTTTTATAGAACTCATGCCCATAGGACCCGGGAGCAGTTATAAGGGCAGGGGAAGCTCTGAGGTTTTAAGGGTGTTAAAGGACAGCTATCCTAAGATAACGAGGGATTTAACCGCAGGGGGGAATGGACCGGCGAAATATTACAGGATAGAGGGTTTCAGGGGCAGGATAGGCTTTATCGATGCGATAGGGGAAAAGTTTTGCGCCCGGTGCAACCGCATACGTCTGACCTCCGATGGGGAGCTCAAGCCCTGCCTTTGCTATGCGGGCACTGAAAACCTTAGTGCTGTCTTTAAAGAAAATGATATAATTATACGCGG
>JAFTEI010000131.1 GCA_017453965.1 Lachnospiraceae bacterium | reverse complement strand
GTTGCGCAGAACAAGCCGTGCTTATGAGCAGGTGCTATGAACCTAGAACTGGCTGAGCCATTTATATTTTGTGCAAGTTTGTAAGCGTATTTAATATATAATATTTAATCTTTATCCTTGTTAAACCAGTTCTCCACATCAAAGCCCAGTATCCTCGTTCTGAAGCCCGACTGGATCTTCTTGAAGTCACCTGGCTGCATATCTGAGCCGGGAAACCTCTTCTTCCACTCCTCATTTATAATGTCCACAAATCTCTTGTCGTCCTCGCCCTGCATCTCGAGTATTCCCGGAAAAACGTACAGAGCCACAATAAAGGTCATATCCGACAAAAAGACGTTCCTGCGCCAGAACTTCTGCTTTTTAAACTCTTGCTTAGCATAGTCGGCGAAAGCCGCCCCGGCCTCGTGCATCTCGGCTTCCTTATTTTCAGACTTGTACATGGTCTTCATCATGGCATAGACGTCGCCCATTCTCTGGCGGTAGACGTTGTAGAAGAAGTCCTCGTAGGTATCCTTCTTGAACTTTTTCATAGCCATGCCGTGATCTATGTCAGACAAAAGCCTATGTATATTTTCATTCAGTTCCTGCATTATCAACCTCCGGTTTTGCAAGCTGTTTTGTTGAATAAGCCGGATTGCTCCGCGCTTCGCGCTCCCGCAATCCGAACGCCCCCCTCGCAATCCGGTCTATTGACCTACTTGCTCGGGTTCGTTTGGTCGTCTAATGAAACCTTTATACCAAGTAAACTCGGTATAAAGGTTTCATTGACGACGCTTATTCGTTCCAGTTGTGATACACCGCCTGCACATCGTCATCTGCTTCGAGGAGATCCAGCAGGCGCGTCAGCTTGTTGACATCGCCCTCGTCGTTTAGATCCACGTAATTTTGCGGCAGCTTCGTAACCTCGGCGGAGAGCATCTTGACTCCCTCCTCCTCGAGCTTCCTTCTGACATCCTCAAAGGCCTCCGGCGTCGTCAATATCTCGAAGCTGTCCTCTTCCTCGTTGAAGTCGTCCGCTCCCGCATCCAGCGCCATCATCATAAGGTCGTCTGCGGAAAGCTCGCATTCCTCCTTATCTATGATTATCTGCCCCTTGTCGTCGAACATGAAGGAGACACAGCCCGGAGTTCCAAGGTTTCCCGCGCCCTTTGAAAAGGCTGCCCGGACGTTCGCCGCTGTACGGTTCTTGTTGTCTGTAAGGCAGTTGACGATTATGGCTATTCCCGAAGGGCCGTAGCCCTCATAGGAGCAGTATTCATAGTTGACGTTGTCCGCATCCCCCGCAGCCTTTTTTATACCTCTTTCAATGGTATCGTTCGGCATATTGTTGGCCTTGGCCTTCGCCACCACGGCAGCGAGCTTGAAATTGTTGCTCGGATCGGGGCCTCCCTCCTTTACCGCCACCGCGATCTCGCGGCCGATTATCGTAAAGATCTTACCCTTTGCCGCGTCGTTCTTCTCCTTCTTGTGTTTAATATTCGCAAATTTTGAATGTCCTGACATCTTATTTTCCTCCATGTAATCTTGAAAATGTAGTGACTGATTTGCTTTAGCAAATCAGCCAGAGCAGCAAGCCTATGTTCGTAAACCTTCAATGCTGCTCGTGCTCATGTACGTGGTGACTGATTGCGAAGCAATCAGCCAGAGCAACATGTCTATGTTTGTTTATTTACATCGTTGCTCGTGCATCTGACTGATTTGATGACCCTGCCCTTTACGTAGGCAATCTTAAACCTGTAGCCCCCGTAGTCGGTTTCAAAATCCTCTCCGGTCTTCGGCACATGGCCGAGCCTCGCCGTAAGAAAACCGTTCAAAGTCTCATACCCCTCTTCCTCAAAGCTTATCCCCAAGCTGTCTCCCACGTCGTCCAGGGGGGTCAGCCCGTCTATAATAAAGGTGTCGTCACCCTGACGCCTTATATTATTCTCGTCCTCATCGTGTTCATCCAGGATGCTTCCGACGATCTCCTCCAGTATGTCCTCCATAGCCACCAGACCGGCCGTCTGCCCGTATTCGTCCACGACGATGACGATGTGTATCTTGTTTTGCTGCATCGTCTTAAAGAGGGCGCCAATCTTGCGGGTCTCGGGAATGAACCGCGCCTCCATGATAAGGTTGTCTATCTCTCTTATCGGCTTCTCCCTCAGCTCCTGGTGGACGTTTGAGCGCATCGCATCCTTAAAGTGTATGATGCCGATAATGTTGTCAATACTGCCGTCATAGACGGGGAAGCGTGAATTATTGCTGTTTAGCATGGTGTTCACGGCCTCGCTCAGATGCACCCTGCACTCGATCCCGACGATATTCTCCCTGTGGGTCATTATATCTGAGGCATCCTTATCTCCGAATTCGAAGATATTTGTTATCATCTCGGCCTCGGTGGCCTCGAAGACACCCTTTTCGTGCCCCTCGTTGACCATGGAGATTATCTCGTCTTCATTTACATGACTTTTCTTGAAGATATTTTTTAAAAGCTGCATAACATACGGGTCTTATATCCCCCGTTAAATACGATATTCCTTTCCGTCCCTTATATAAGTCCTGGGCACCCTTTTGTTGATGTCGCAGACCAGCTCATAATTAAACCTGCCTGACAGGTCTCCCAGATCCTCACAGCTGATATTCTGCTTTCCATCCGCCCCGATCAGGGTCACCTCGTCATATTCCGCAACATCCGGGATGTCGGTAATATCCACCATGAACTGATCCATACACACCCGGCCCAGTATCGGGGCCCTGTGACCGCGGATCAAGACCCAGCCCTTGTTGGAAAGGCTCCGCGGATACCCGTCCCCATAGCCCACGGGAATGGTGGCGACGCGCCTTTCGCTCCTCGCGACATAGGTCCCGCCGTAGCTGACCGCTTCCGAGGGTGCAATGTACTTAATATATACGATATGACTTTTAAGTTCAAGTGCACTCTTCAAAGGTACCTTATCGTGGCTTACCTCATTTGATGGCATGAGCCCGTACAGGGTTATTCCAGCCCGGACCATATCCATATTCGCCTCTCTGTGGTCGATTATCCCCGCTGAATTCGAGCAGTGCCTGAAGCGGAAATTCACTCCCTCCTGCCTGCAGAGCGCGATAAAATAATTAAATCTCTCTATCTGCTCTATAGTTGGCTGCCTGTCCCTCTCGTCGGCCCTGGCAAAATGCGTAAATATCCCCTCCATATCCACGTAAGGCAGCCAGGAGACCCCGCTGATAAAATTCAGGGACTCCTCCACGGGCTTCACCCCGATCCTGTTCATTCCCGTATCTACCGCTATGTGGAAATGAACCTCCTTTTTCTGCCTCATGGCCTCATCGGACAGGCCCCTCGCCTGATCCGCCTTAAATACCGCGGGGCGTATGTCCTTCTCCACGATATACTCATAGGTATCGGGAAAGGTGTAGCCGAGTATCAGTACCGGTTTCCCTATCCCTGCGTCCCTGAGCTCCATCGCCTCCTCGACAGTGGCCGTAGCAAAGCCGAATAAATACGGCTCATTCTCAATGGCCCTGGCTATCTCCACGGCCCCGTGTCCGTAGCCGTCGGACTTTATTACCGCCATTATCCTGGTGGAGGTGTTGATGGCCTCCTTCATACTCCGCAGATTAAATAAAATATTGTCCAGATTTACCCGGGCAAAGACCCTCTTGTTTGAATTCATCCCTCTATATGTCCTGTTGCCTTCAATTAATATCGCAGGCCCTTATTATTTTTTACGCCTCTATATGTCCTATTGCTTCTATAATATCGCTGGCCGTCATGGCGTGAAGCCCGTGGGAGCGCCTCGCTATATCCCCAGCCGCTCCGTGCACCGCCACGCCCAGGGCCGCATCCCCCAGGGCTCCGATGATGCCGCTTAAAACGTCCCCGCTTCCCGCCGTCGCCATTCCGTTGTTGCCGTTTAAATTGAGCACAGCGCTCCTGCCTCCCGCCATGGCCGTAACTGTCCTGGCATCCTTGAGGCACAGGGTAACATTGTGGTGTCGCGCATACATCTTCGCTGTATTTATGCTGTCAGCCTTGATCTCCTCGTTGCTCTTCCCCGTAAGTATCGACATTTCCCCGACGTGGGGGGTAAATATTATCCTCCTGCCGCCCTTTTTGTCAAATATTCCCGAATACAGAAGCTCGTCGTTCGCGGCGATCATATTCAGGGCGTCGGCATCGAGGACAACTGTCTTCGGCACATTTACGCTGTTGACGAGTCTTTGCATTATGCTCTGTGCAAGGCTCCCCGTTCCGAGGCCGCAGCCCGCCACGACGGCGCTCGACCACCTCAAGGCGTCCTCGAGCCTCCCAGTGAGCTCATCCTCGGCGATATCCGTGGAATAGGTGGTTATGAGCGCCTCCGGAAGCGCGGTTATTATGGCATTTCTGTTTAATTCGTGGGTAAAGATCCTGACCATCCCGGCCCCGCACTTTAAGGCTGCCTTCGCCGAAAGGATGGCCGCCCCGCAGATCTCCTTCGAGCCGCAGACAAAGAGTATCTTACCATAGCTGCCCTTGTTGGAATCGGCATACCTGGCCAGAAGGTGTATCTCATAGGGCTCAAAGGCCGTAAGGGAATCCGAGCTCTCCACGGCCCTCCTGGGAATTCCGATATTGGCCGCAACGACCCTGCCGCTGTACTGGGCTCCCGGAAAGACAAGGCTTCCAATCTTCTTATAGCCACAGGCCAGGGTGAGATCTGCGTTGACCGCCACTCCCATGACGGCGCCCGTATCGGCGTTTATGCCGCTGGCGATATCCACGCTTAAGACAAAGGCTCCCCTTTCCTTAAGAAGATTTATCCTCTCCACCGCCTCCCGGAATATCCCCTCGAGGTTCCGGTTTAAGGACACTCCGAAAAGGGCGTCCACAACGGCATCGTAGGCCCTGTCCGGAATTTCATATAAGATGCTCTGTCCCAGCGCCTCCAGCGCCCTTATCTGCCTGTCCTCAAGCTCGGAGCATTTTTCCCTGCTGCCCACCAGAACACAGTCCACGCTGATATTTCTCTCCGAAAGCAGGCGCCCAAGGGCAAAGCCGTCCCCTCCGTTATTCCCCGGACCGCAGACTATGAGCACGGCTTCAGGCTTTTCCACAGCGTTTTCCAGGGCGTTCCTCAATTCGATCGCCGCTCTCTCCATTAAAACGTCAGAAGAAATATGAAATTCTTCTGACGTCTTAATATCCGCATTTTTCATTTGTTCAGAACCGGTTATGATCTCCATTGCTCTTTATCCTGTCAATTCGACCCCTCTGCGCGGGCCTTTTCCTCTCTTATGGCCGCCTGCCTGTCGAGGATATCCTGCCGCTGCTTCTCCACATCATATTTTATATCGAAGATATCCACTACATCCCCTCCGAAAATGTCGTGCATATATGAATAAAGCTCCACGTTCTTGAGCTCCATCTTCTGCTTTTTAAGGATATTGCGCTTTAATTCCACGCGCATCTCCTTTATCCACCTGCCGATCTTTTCGATATCGGCGGTATTGTCCTGCAAAATCGTATAGCACTCCTGCATCGTAAGCAGCATGAGCTTGTAATTTACTTCATCTATGAGCCTTGGTATATCCAGAAGGTCGTCCTGATAGCCCTCGACCCTTTCGTTTATCTCATTTATCAGGCGTCTGCTCTCCTCGATCTTCTTCTGGGCCGCCTTGTCTGCCCCGTCCTCAACGCCGTTCATGTTCGTAACTATCTCGTCCATGAGGTTGGATTTTATCCGATGCAGGTCCTTTAGCTCCGAATTTATCTTGCCCTGCTTCTTTAAAAGGGCGTTGAGCTCTTCCTCCAGGTCCTTCATTTCCTGACTTTCCTCGGCATCGGTATTCTTAAAAAGCTTATGCCACTTGTTGTCCAGTGTCAACGGAGATATGTGTTTTCCCTTTAATGCCTCGCTGAACCTGTCCTCAGCCATTAATTTCCTCCTATATTAAAGGATTTTCTCCCCGGTAATATCTATTCTGGAGCTTCATAGCTACTCCGCTCCCTCCTTTACCCTTTCGTTGATATTGTACGAAAGTCTCATAAGGCTCTCTGAAAGGTGGACATTTTCAACCACCACATCCTCCGGCACATCGAGATCCACATGAGAAAAATTCCATATAGCCTTGATACCGCACTTTACCAGGGTATCCACCACGGACACGGCCGCAGTCTTCGGAATGGCGATAACGGCTATGTCTATCTTATTGTTTTCCAGAAAAGCCGGCATGACGTTTATATCCATGATCGGAATATTCCTGATACTGTCACCCACCAGCTTATGGTTGCTGTCGAAGATCGCCTTGAAGCTGAAGCCCCTGTTTTCAAAGCTCTGATAGCCCGAAAGCGCGCTTCCAAGGTTACCGGCGCCTATGAGTATCATGTTGTAGCGGCGGTCCAGCCCCAGGATCCTGCCTATCTCGTTGTACAGGTTGCTGACATTGTAGCCGTAGCCCTGCTGGCCGAAGCCTCCGAAATTGTTGAGATCCTGCCTAATCTGAGATGCCGTGACATGCATGAGGTCACTGAGCTCCTTTGAGGATATCTTCTCAACACCCTCATCCTTAAGCTCACCCAGGTATCTTAAATATACCGGCAGTCTGCTGATAACAGCCTTCGAGATCAAACGTTCTTCCATAAGCGAAACCCCGAGTTTAAACAAAACGCACGCAAGTAACTACATGTCCTGTTGGGCAAAACATTTGCCGTTTAACATGAAATAAATTATAATTGATTGTCATTTGTCTGTCAAAAAATAAACAATTAAATAAAAATAATCAAATAGAAATAATCAAATTAATATAGTGAGGTTAGAAAATTGCTGTTACAGGTGAGCGGGATAAGCATCTCCTTCGATGGAAAAGATATTTTAAACAAAGCTTCATTTACCTTAAACGATCACGAAAAATGCGCTCTTGTGGGCATAAACGGCGCCGGCAAGACCACGCTTTTAAACATAATCTGCGGGGAGCTGGCTCCCGATGAGGGAAGCTCAGCCATCTCCTCCGGAGCCTCCTACGGCTACCTCAAACAGCAGGTCGACGAGGCCACTGACAATTCCATATGGGACGAGGTCATCTCCGCCGCCAAGGATATAACCGATATGGAGGAGCGTTTAAGTGAAATGGAGCGTGAAATGGGATCCCTGACTGGCGCCGAGCTCGAGCGGGTGACCAACCTCTACACCGCCTTAAGTCACGACTTTAAGCTTAAGGGGGGCTATGCCTTAAGGAGCGAGGTGACGGGAATCCTGAAGGGACTTGGCTTCAGCGAGGACGAATTCGGCAAAAAGGTCAATACCTTATCCGGCGGACAAAAGACCCGGGTGG
>JAFTEI010000130.1 GCA_017453965.1 Lachnospiraceae bacterium | reverse complement strand
GATCTGTAGTAAACGAATTAAATAAATTCGTTTACTATAATCGCTCCGCGTGGATGCGCTCGGATTTTGTAAGGAAACATGCGGCTTCGCCGCCAAAATCCGACGCAGGAAACGAATCAAAATGCAAGCATTTTATTCGTTTCCTATAAGAATTCAGATCAGGGGCTATAGACACAAAAAGCTCTGCAATCAATAATATGAGGATGGAAAAATGGCTAAAGGAAAGATAAGTGAAAAACAGAGACAGATACTTGAATACATTAAATCAGAAATACTGGCTAAGGGATATCCGCCGGCTGTGCGTGATATCTGCCTGGCTGTTGACTTGAAATCCACATCATCGGTCCATGCGCATCTTGAGACTCTTGAGAAGAACGGTTATATAAGAAGGGATCCGACCAAGCCCAGGGCTATAGAGATACTTGACGAGGATTTCAATCTCGGAAGGCGTGAAGTGACAAATATTCCGCTTGTAGGAGCCGTAGCAGCCGGACAGCCGATCCTGGCTCAGCAGAACATCGAAAATTATTTCCCGTTCCCCGTAGAAATGGCTCCCAACGGTCAGTGCTTCGCATTGAAGGTCAAGGGGGAAAGCATGATCAATATCGGGATCAACGACGGTGATTATGTCTTTGTAATGGAAACAAATTCAGCCAGGAACGGTGATCTTGTCGTAGCCCTGATCGATGATTCGGCTACGGTCAAAACCTTCTATAAGGAAAAAGATCATATAAGGCTTCAGCCTGAAAATGACAATATGGATCCCATCATAGTAAAAGACTGTAAGATCCTCGGCAAGGTTTTCGGAGTTTTCAGATTATACTGATCTTAAAGACGCATACTCTTTTCTTCTGTGTGACAAATTTGTCATTGACAAATACTATGTCACACTATGAATCTTCTTCATTTTGGTATATAATGTTGTCGGGGTTAAGCTCTCAAGACTTGGGAGGGGTGAAGTAGTATAAAGCGCATAATGCTGCTGACAGTGAATTTTGACCTCATTTTTAGGAAAAGTAGGAGGAAAAGGTATGGGGAAAACCGGATCATTCAGCGCAGCTTTGTCTGCTGTTCTTTCTGCAATTCTAATCATCATGCAGCCGCAGAATGCACTGACTGCATTTGCGGCTCCTGCCGAAAGTGAGGGGGAAGAAGCCGTTTATTCCCTGGAAACAGGAAATTCCGGCAGTTCACAGTATGATGTAAGTCTTGTCCCGGACACCTTCAATATGTGTCCCGGCGGAGCCTTTTATATTGAGACGGCTACCGTGCCCAAGATAGACGAGGACAGCTTCGACGGCTATTTCTGGTGGAACTGGGATACGGTATCAATATCGGACGGTAGCGGAAATCACGGCTACAATCCTATCTACATGACAAAAGAAAATAACTATGGGTATAAAGACATAAGCTCCACTAAATATACAGAGCTTTATGGCTACACTCCCGGTAAATACAGGATATTTGCCAATCTTTACGAAACAGGTGGTTCCGATGACGAGCCTGCGGGAGAAGGCTCTGTAACAGTAAACAATCTCCGGGACAGCGATCTGGAGCTTACTGTCTATAAGACTTCAACCGCTGAGCTTTTGGATAATTCATTAAAAGACGATCTGCTTGGTCCGGAGTATACTCTAAGAGCAGGAAAATACAGCGTGGACTATACCCTTGATCCCACGGATCACAATATAACTCTTAAGGCTGATACTGTTGACTCGGGAGACAGGATCACAATAAAAGCCGGTGAGAGTCTTGATCTTACGGCTGCGGCCCTTCCCAGGGGCGAAAGATGGACTAATTATCTGGATCTTACAGAAGACTTCCTGAAGGATCGTGGCTATACCCTTGAATACAAATGGGAGCTTAGCGGAGGGAGCGAAGCGGTCTTTGAGACCTTAGATCCCGGAAAGAGCGTCTTCAGTCAGGCGAATCACAGGCTCTTGCTTAAGACTGACGACAGGCTCTCCGCTGAAGAGGATCTGACCGTTACAGCATATATCCATGCGCACCTCGAACGGTACAGTAAAGCGGTTGATGCGGATTTGATCCTGAAGAAGGAACTCCAGGTGAAGATAGTACCGGGTAGCGGAGACGCTTCAAGGCTTGATCTTCCGGAAGAACTCACGTTGTACGAAGGAGATGCCGCAGGACTTTATGAGATGGATGGCTTCGGCGTGATCCCTCATGAGGCGGAGGTTTCTTTTTCATCAGAAGACCCCGGTATACTTGATATAGATCACGGCATTCTTAAAGTCTTATCCCCCGGGAGTACGACCCTTACAGCAGTCTCCGGAGCGCTTTCAAGGGAATGTCAGGTTACGGTCTTGCCCTTGAATTATGACCTGTCTGTCAATTTGGAGGATGGTGAGAACTGGAAATATGGCACGCACAGAGCAACAGCCTCCCTTTCCGAAAAAGACGGCGGCTCTTCAATCCCTGAGGATGCCAGAGTAGAATACTGACGCTGACGGAAATCTTCTGCCGGAGGGAGCTTCTCTACAGGTTCGTAAAGTGGATGTTTATCAATGGGATCCGGAGATGGCGGAGGCGGCTATGTTATATGTTTTTCAGCATTACACTGAGGCTCAGGCTGAAGCCATGGCTGAGGAACAATGCTGGTGGCATCTGTTGAGCCGGGAATACAATAAAAGCGGGGGCATACTGGATGATTTCATGCTGATTAATCACAGTTATCTGAGACATCGTGCGTATACGCAGAACGGCAATATCAGATGGGAGCGCTATCATTTAGGCGTTGGTTGGGGCGGAGGCCCAATTGACTGGGAAAATGTGCTCCAAAGCACTGTTGATTGGGGATGGTTTGTTGCAGCCGAGGATAAATATTGGTATAAAGAGTACTATAATGAGGAAGACGACCCGGGGGTGCTGTCCCTTCCTGAAGAATACCAAAACAAGGTGATGGGGCATATAAAATATGCTGCCGATGATAACAACAGTGACTTTGCGCCTGCAAAAATGGAAGAGACCGGATGGTGGCTATGGGGATGCTGGGATCCGCCCGCCGAGGGTGAAAAGATCGTTTTCTATGAAGATCACCTTGGTGTAGCTGATTACAAGATCTTTGGCTGGCAGCGCAAACAGTACTATCCGGATGAGGAACCGTTAGGTTATATACCTTTGATCGTCAGGGATGATGAGGAATGATTTTTAGTGAGAATAATTGCGGGGTGAGCTATGCTTGACACCGCAATTATTCATTTATACTCGCGACCGAAATTAACTGCCGTTTGAAGATCTTCGCCGCGGTATATGCAGTTACACTAAAATACCTGCCTTCGGCAGCTATTAAGTGTAACTAGTATAATTGGAAAACTAACGGTTATTTGCGATCTGACGGTGAATAAAGTGATTTGATTTAAAACCGCACTCTTTATTCGCATAATTTATATTATACGAACAAATAGATACCGCTATCCTGTTGATCCTGATCTCAGCATTACTTTTACGTTGGGACTCAACTAACAACTTTTTATACATGATTGTGACAGTTATCCTTCACTGGCTGCATTAAATGAAAACGGAATGACATTTGTGGGCTTACGCTTACGGGCATTCCATAGAGTAAGTTTTTGCTGCATATTCATCCAGCTCTCAACCGATGTGTTCGTAGCTATACTTATTCTCAATGCCATGTCGGGACTTAAAGAAGCTTTTTCGTTTACAAACTCTGATAAAGCCTTTCTGCTTACTCCCAGCATTCTGGCAGTATCAGTGACTGTCATATTCAACGGCTTCATAACATCTTCCAGGAAAACTGCCCCAGGATGAGTTGGTCTTCTTGTCATTATACCTACCCTTTCCTAATGATAATCCAAATAATCAACCAAATACGCGTCTTGCCCCTCAAAATAGAACGTCATCCGCCAATTACCGTTTACAGTGACAGACCATATATCCTGTTTTTCTCCCTTAAGTGGATGTAATCTGTAGCCCGGTAGATTCATATCCTGTGGATTAGTACTTGCATCCAGTCTATCAAGCATTCTTTCAAGCTTCTGAGCGTGTTCCGCCTGTATACCTTTTTTAGAGCCTGTTGCAAAAAAAAACTCTAATCCTCTGTGAGCAAATGACTTTATCATATCAGTATTATAACCTGTAACGTATCGCGTGTCAAAACGTCTGTTCCCATATGATAGTTTGTTATGAATTACATTATAAACATCGCATCCCCAAAGGAAAAAAAACTGTAACGCCGGGATACGGCCTCTTTATATGCCTTCATTATATTGTCATAGCCTCCCAGGGCTGAAACCAGCATCAGCAGCGTGGATTCAGGCAGATGGAAATTAGTGATGAGGGCATCCGTCATCTTAAACTCATATCCGGGATATATGAAGATATCGGTCTCACCGCTCCCCGCTTTCACACGCCATAGACCGTCCCTGCCTTCAAAGGAAGCCGCTTCAAGGGTACGGCAGGATGTGGTGCCTACGCATATCACGCGGCCCTTCCCGCTTTGCTTCACCGCATTTATCCTGTCTGCCGTCTCCTCAGGAACCTCGTACCACTCGCTGTGCATATGATGGTCCAGGATATTCTCCTCCTTAACGGGTCGGAAGGTTCCGAGTCCTACATGCAGCGTCACGCTGACTATATCGACGCCCATATTCCTTATTGCCTTAAGGAGCCCGTCCGTAAAATGCAGACCCGCAGTAGGCGCCGCAGCAGAGCCCTCATATCTGGCATAGACAGTCTGATATCTCTCCCTGTCCTTAAGCTTATGCTTAATATAGGGAGGAAGCGGCATCTCACCGAGGGAATCAAGTATCTCCTCCCATATCCCGTCATAATAAAACCTTACAAGCCTGTTTCCGTCAGGCAGCACCTCCGTGACCCGGGCTTTAAGCGCTCCATCCCCGAAGGTCACGGAAACCCCCTCCCTGAGCTTTTTTCCCGGACGTACCAGGGCCTCCCAGACATCGCCGCCCTTATTCCTAAGAAGCAGTATCTCGACGGCAGCCCCGGTATCCTCCTTTATCCCGAGAAGCCTTGCGGGTATGACCCTTGTATCGTTTATCACGAGGCAGTCCCCCTGCCTCAGATACGAAAGGATATTACGGAAAATGTCATGCCTTATGCCACCCGTAGCCCTGTCAAGCACCAGAAGCCTGGATTCATCCCTTTTTTCCAGAGGATCCTGGGCTATAAGCTCCTCGGGAAGCTCGTAATAAAAATCGGAGCGAAGAAGCTTATCCGTCATGACCTAAGCTCTATACCCAGCCCTTCAAGTCCGTTCAGGATCTTCTTCATCACGGCGTTCACGTCATCATCTGAAAGTGTCTTGTCCTTAGCCCTGAATACCACGGTATAAGCCATGCTCTTAAAGCCCTCTCCTATCTGCTGACCCTCATAGATATCAAAGAGTTTGAAGCTTTCAAGTATCTTTCCGCCGCGCTGGACTATGATATCGTCTATATCCTGCGCCCTTACAGCCTTCGGCACTACCATGGAGATATCCCTTGATACTGCGGGATATTTGGCAAGTCCTGCATATCTGGGCTCGAAGGAAGCCCTTTTTACTATCTCGGGCATGTCGAGAACTGCTATGTACACATCGGTCTTTGCCATATCATAGGCCTTTGCAGTCAGGGGATGGATCTGTCCCATATATCCTATGACCGCTTTATCGTACACTATATCAGCCTGACGCCCGGGGTGCAGGTAGGGACGCTCTGACGCTTCATACTTCACGCGCTCCTTCATCCCTGCCTTATAAATAAACTCCTCCACCACGCCCTTAAGCTCAAAGAAGTCAATATCCCCGTAGGCTCCCAGGACGAACTGCATCCTTTCGTCGGGATAATCGGTAATGGGAAGCTCTGTCTTTGGAATATAAACGTTTGCAAGCTCGAAAAGCCTCACGTTTTCATTCCTGCGGTTGAAGTTAACGGAAAGGGAGCCCAGTATACCGTTTAAGGGCAGGGTGCGCATTATGGAAAAATCGACGCCCAGCGGATTGGATATCTGTATCGCCCCTCTCTCCGGAGCATCTGCTTTAAGGCGCAGCTTATCAAATACCTCCGGGCTTTCAAAGGAATAACAGTAGCCCTGCGAAAAGCCGAAAGCGCAGGCCGTATCCCTTGCAAGCTTCTCTACCCTGAGCTTAAACGGAAGCCCCCCGATCTGTCCCGAGTCCTTAGGAAGCGTCGTAGGTATCCTGTCATATCCGAATAGCCGGGCGACCTCCTCCGATGAATCTGCAAAGCTTAAAAGATCCTGTCTGAAGGAAGGGACTATAAGCTCGTTCTTTGTTTCATCATATTCGACCTCAAGTCTCTTAAAATAAGAAAGCATGGTATCTCTTGATATATCCGTACCCAGGTATTCGTTTATCCTTTCAGGCTCAAAGGCTATATGCTTCTTTTCAGGAAGCTTTGCGTGTACATCCACCCTTCCTCCGACGACCTCTCCGCAGCCAAGCTCTTCTATAAGGGAACAGGCTCTTTCCATGGCATCGTATGCGTTGTTCGGATCGAGACCCTTTTCAAATATTCCGGAGGAATCGGTCCTTAGACCTATCCTCCTTGATGATTTCCTGATATTTGGACCGTTGAAGGTAGCGGCTTCAAAAAGCACATCATGTACGGAATCGGTTATCATGGAGTTTTCACCACCCATTATGCCCGCGAGGGCTACAGCCTTTTCCCCGTCGCAGATAGTCAGCACATCGCTGTCCAGCTTCCTCTCCTCTCCGTCTAATGTAGTAAATACATCCCCGTCCTTTGCGCGCTTTACCACTATCTTATTCCCTGCTATGGCGGAAAGGTCAAAGGCATGCATGGGCTGTCCGTATTCCAGCATCACGAAATTGGTAATATCCACGATATTGCTGATGGGCCTTATCCCTGACGCACGGAGGCGCTTTTTCATCCAGTCGGGTGATTCGCCGATCTTTATATTCTTAACGACACGGGCTATATATCTGGTGCAGAGATCCATATCCTCGATACTGACCGAGATGTGATCGGATGCCTGACCGCTGTTATTTCCCGTATCCTTTACCTCGGGATATTTAAAAGGCAGGTCAAAGGTAGCGGCAGCCTCTCTTGCTATGCCCATTACCGAATAACAGTCCACGCGGTTTGATGTGATCTCATAATCAAAGACGGTATCGTGAAGGCCCAGGGCCTCTGCCGCATCATCGCCGGGCTTTACGCCGGAGTCTGCCTTGAATATGTAAATACCGTCCTCGGGAGCGTCGGAAAATACGTCCCTTGAGGAACCGAGCTCTTCTATGGAGCACATCATCCCCTCTGATTCCACTCCTCTCAGCTTTCCGGCTTTTATCTCTATGCCGTCCTCGGGAAGCGGGCCTCCGTCGTGCCCTCCGGCAACCTTTCCGCCGTCAAGGACCACGGGTACCAGGTCACCCTCGCTCACATTGGGAGCCCCTGTCACTATCTGTACCGCTCCGGTACCGATATCCACCTGACAGACTATAAGCTTGTCTGCGTCGGGATGCTTTTCTATCTTCTCTATCCTGCCGACCACTATCTTTTCCAGGTTTTTATCAAGTCTTTCATAGCCCTCGCATTTGGTACCGGACATGGTCATGGCATCTACAAATTCCTGATCCGTGCAGTCAAGCTCAGGAACAAAATCCTTTATCCAGCTTAATGGTGTGTTCATATATCATTTCTCCTGTTCATTATAAATATCATTTGCCTAAACTCTTTATCCTGCTATTGCATAAAGCCACGGATTGCTTCACTTCGCTCTCGCAATCCTGCGTAAATTCGCAATCCGCCCTCTCGGGCTTCTTGCTCATTTACGTTAGCGTCTCTCAAAAGTGATTATATTGGTACGCAAACGTCCCAATATAATCACTTATGGAGACTGGCTTTATGCGTTAAAACTGATCGAGAAATCTCTGATCATTCTCATAAAGCAGTCTCATATCATCTATCTCATACTTGAGCAGCGCGATACGCTCAAGTCCGATACCAAAGGCAAAGCCCTTGTATTTAAGCGGGTCGATGCCGCACATCTCAAGCACATGGGGATGCACCATGCCGCAGCCCAGTATCTCTATCCAGCCCTCGCCCTTGCAGAAGCGGCAGCCCTTCCCGCCGCATTTAAAGCAGGAAACATCCATTTCGGCAGAAGGCTCCGTGAAGGGGAAATGGTGGGGCCTGAACTTGACCTTTGTATCCTCACCGAAAAGCTTCTTTGCGAAGGTTTCAAGGGTTCCCTTGAGATCCGCCAGGGTAACCTCCTTATCAACCAGCAGTCCCTCTACCTGATGGAAGGACGGAGAATGGGTGGCGTCCACCTCGTCGGACCTGAAAACCCTGCCGGGAGATATCATCTTTATGGGAAGCCTGCCCTTTTCCATCTCATGTATCTGAGTCCCCGAGGTCTGGGTGCGAAGAAGCATATCCCCGTTTATATAAAAGGTATCCTGCTCGTCCTTGGCGGGATGGTCAGCGGGGATATTAAGGGCTTCAAAATTATAATAATCCTTCTCGACCTCGGGACCCTCCACGACCTCATAGCCCATGCCGATAAAGATGTTTTCAAGCTCGTCCAGGGCGATGGCATTGGGATGTACATGCCCCAGCCTTCTTTTTTTCGCGGGAAGCGTCACGTCTATGGTCTCATTTTGAAGCCTGGCCTCTAAAGCCGTGGCTTCAAGGTTGATCTTTGCCTTGTTTATGGCATCCTCTATGATGTCCCTTGTCTCATTTACAAGCGCTCCTACCTTCGGCCTGTCCTCCTTCGCGACATCCTTCATGCCTTTAAGGACCTCCGTGAGCTCACCCTTTTTTCCGGTAAAGGCGACCCTTACGTCATTCAGAGCCTCCAGGGCTCCGGCCTGTTTTATGGCTTCAAGGGCTCTTTCCTTGATCTCCTCGAGTTCAGCAGCGTTAATTGCCATTTTCATACTCCCTTCGTGTGTTTTTTAAATATATTGAGGGTGGTACCCCGGGGCGAAAATCTCGCGGTACCACCCGTATTTCTGACTCATTGATCCTTAACGTGGACTCTTCCGTTCCGGCTCAGCGCCTGAATATCTTCCCTGCATCTATCCCGGACGGCTCTCAGCCTGTGGCCGTCCTCTCTCTACGAAGATAATACGATGCAGGTATCTTAGGGTCTCCCCACGCCTCCCTGCCGGAAATATTCAACTGTCCGTGTATTTTATCACACCAGACCCGCTGTATGCAACAGGGAGAAATCGTGAGCAAGACTTAAGGGTTCGGTACTGACCTCTGCCGCTCTCTTAAAAAAGGTGAGGTTCTTTGACTCTCCCAATTCGTGGAAGTTGTGATAGACACCGGAACAGATTAGAAATACCGGCCAGGAACGGCTGTCACTGCTGCTT
>JAFTEI010000129.1 GCA_017453965.1 Lachnospiraceae bacterium | reverse complement strand
TTAGATGATAGATTCATCTATGGCGGCAACCCCATAATAATTTCGCTTACTATATAAACTGCTACGATTTCTACATTATATATCTGTCACCCTCGGCAACGACCACCTGTACGCCGTTTTCACCCTTGTAATAGGCGTTGGCCCGTATCGTGCCCCTGCTCTCCACTATGCAGTTTTCCAGGTGGGCATTGTCGCCAATATATACATCATTTAAGATTACACAATTCTTGATATAACAGTTATTTCCCACGAACACCTTCCTGAACAGCACCGAATCCTCTACCGCACCGTTGATGATACAGCCGGAGGAGATAAGGCTGTTGGATACGTGCGTCCCGACATTAAACTTTGCGGGAGGAAGGTCCTCGACCTTGGAATATACATCGGGATAAGTTCTGAAGAAATAGTCCCTGACCTCGGGCTTTAAAAATGCCATATTTACCTTGAAGTAATCCTCAACAGTAGAGATATTTCCCCAGTAATCCTTGAGCTTATAGCCGTAGATCTTCTTGAGGCCCTTATAGCGGATGATGATGTCCCTTACGAAATCGTAGCGCTCCTCCTCCGCTGCCTTTTCAATTAGCTCGATGAGCTGGCGTCTCCTGATGATATAGATACCGCAGGAAACAGTATTCGTGCTGGCAACTACGGGCTTCTCCTCGAATTCCTCTATGAGGGACTCCTCGTTCATCTTTATAACTCCGAAGCGCTCTACATTCGCGCCCTCTCCCATATCCTTGCATACTACGGTTATATCTGCCTTTTTGTCGATATGGTATTCGATGACCTTGTTGTAATCCAGCTTATAGATACCGTCGCCGGAGGCTATTACAACATAGGGCTCATGACTGTTCTTTAAATATGAAAGATTCTGGTAAATAGAATCTGCAGTACCCCTGTACCAGGAGTTGTTTTCAGTAGTCACCGTAGGAGTAAATACGTAGAGACCTCCCTGTTTACGTCCAAAGTCCCACCATTTTGAAGAACTTAAGTGCTCATTTAAGGATCTGGAATTATACTGGGTAAATACCGCCACCTGCTGTATATGGGAATTCGTCATATTACTTAAGGCGAAATCTATGCTCCTGTATGCACCCGCAATAGGCATGGCGGCCACGGCTCTTTTGCGGGTAAGCTCCTTCATTCTGTGGTTGTTACCGCCTGCCAAAATGATTCCTATAGCTCTCATGCCCTGTCACCACCCTTTATTATAGATTTTCCCGAAGGAATGATATTGTCGGTAAATTCATTCTCCTTGAACTCACCGGATAATACTGTATTCTTTCCTATGCTG
Source organism: Lachnospiraceae bacterium (assembly GCA_017453965.1). Lineage (GTDB taxonomy): Bacteria > Bacillota > Clostridia > Lachnospirales > Lachnospiraceae > NK4A144. The sequence continues at coordinate 8,790 of JAFTEI010000129.1, read as the reverse complement.
AGATTTGAAGGAATAATGGATTTTTCCGCGATAGTAACGAGCCCGTGGTTGTATATGCCCGGGAACTCCTCGTTTTCCACCTCTTCCCCTTCTCCGGTCTTGACCCTGTCGCCTATCTTGGCTTCCTCGGCGATTATGGTCTTCTCTATATTGCAGTGGCTTCCTATAGTAACGTCATTCATGATGATGGAGTCGTGTACTACTGTCCCCTCTCCGATAACTACGTCGCAGCCGATGACAGAATTATAAACTCTGCCGTAGATCGTGGAGCCGGAGCCGATTATACACTTCTCAACTACCGAGCCCGCCGAAAGATACTGCGGCGGAAGGGTAACGCTCTTGGTATATATCCTCCAGTATTCCTCATACAGATTGAACTCCGGAATGATGTCGATAAGCTCCATATTTGCTTCCCAATAGGAATTGAGGGTTCCGACGTCCTTCCAGTAGCCGTTGTACTCAAAGGCGAAGAGCCTCTCTCCCTTTTCATGACAATAGGGAATGACATGCTTGCCGAAATCCAGGTTCGGCTGTTCTTCCTGGGCGATGAGGGCTTCCTTCAGACTCTTCCAGGTAAAGATATATATACCCATGGAGGCCAGGTTGCTCCTCGGCTTCTCGGGCTTTTCCTCGAAATCTACTATTTTCTTGTTTTCATCGGTGATAACTATTCCGAAACGCTTTGCCTCTTCGATAGGTACCGGCATCGCGGCTATGGTGACATCAGCATTGCACTGCTTGTGGAAATCGAGCATTACCTCGTAATCCATCTTATATATATGATCTCCCGAAAGGATAAGAACGTACTCGGGATTGTAGCTTTCCATGTACTCTATGTTCTGATATATGGCATTGGCCGTTCCTGTATACCACTCACTGTGTACATTTCTTTCAAAGGGCGGCAGAACACGGACTCCTCCGATATTTCTGTCCAGATCCCAAGGTGTACCAATACCGATATGGTTATTGAGCTTCAGCGGTTGATATTGTGTCAATACACCAACGGTGTCGATACCTGAATTAATACAGTTGCTAAGAGGGAAATCAATTATCCTGTATTTTCCCCCAAAAGGGACGGCTGGTTTTGCCATGTGTGTGGTAAGAACACCAAGTCTGCTTCCTTGCCCTCCTGCAAGAAGCATGGCTATCATCTCTTTTTTTACTACCATTCGCTTCACCTCTCCTGTTTATTTATAACGATCAACTATAAAAATAGAATAGTGTATACATTATAGCACCTATTACACTTTTTGTGAATATCTTTAGAAATTTTTGATTATATAACTCATTCTTTTGTTCATAATGCACAAGATTTTATACAATATATTGAATTATATCCTTGAACGTATCATATATTTTGATATTTCATAGGTAATTTTTGACTCATGCTGTATATACATTTATAATAGCGGTTATGGACAGATTAAATTTTAACGATAAAAAACACATTCATTTTATCGGTATCGGCGGTATCAGTATGAGCGGACTTGCAGAGCTCATGCTGAAGAACGGCTTTACGGTGTCGGGCTCGGACTCCGGTCAGAGCGCCATAACCGAAAACCTGAGCAGTCTGGGAGCAAGGATCTTCTATCCCCAGGCTGCCGGAAATATCACAGACGATGTGGATATGGCAGTCTATACCGCAGCTATCCACGAGGACAATCCGGAGCTGATGGAGGTTAGGAGGCGCTCCATCCCCGCGTATACACGGGCGGATTTTCTCGGTGCGGTAATGATGAACTATTCAAATTCCATCGCCATCGCCGGAACCCACGGCAAAACCACCACGACCGGCATGATCTCTGAAATAATGCTGAATGCCGATGTCGATCCCACCATATCCATCGGCGGGATACTGCCCTCGATCCACGGAAATTTCCGCTGCGGCTCCAACGATATTTTTATTACCGAGGCCTGCGAGTACACCAATTCGTTTTTAAGCCTTGTGCCCGGGACAGGCATCATCTTAAATATCGACGCGGACCATCTGGATTTTTTCAAGGACCTTGAGGACATCCGCAATTCCTTCAGGAAATTTGCGGGACTTATCCCGGCGGACGGAAATCTCATAATCAACTCTGAGATACCGCGGCTTGAGGAATTTACCGAGGGCCTTGAGTGCCGTATTTTTACCTACGGAACCGCTCCCGGAGCAGACTTTTATCCTGAAAATATCAAATATGACGAAAATGCCCACGGGGAATTTGACTTATGCGGCAGGGACGGGAAGGTCATCACGCATATAAAGCTTTCGGTTCCCGGACTTCATAACGTAGGAAACTCCATCGCCGCTTTTATCGCTGCCAGACAGGCAGGCGTGGAGCCGGACAGGATAGCGGAGGCCCTGAGTGGCTTCGGCGGGACCAAGAGGCGGTTTGAAAACAAGGGCAGCTTTGACGGGGTCCAGGTCATAGATGACTACGCCCACCACCCCACGGAGATCCGGGCGACCCTCACAACGGCGCAGAAAACTCCCCACAAGACCCTGTGGTGCCTGTTTCAGCCCCATACCTATTCCCGGACTAAGGCGCTTTTAAAGGAGCTGGCGGAGGCACTTTCTCTGGCTGACAGGGTGGTCCTGGCCGATATATACGCTGCGAGGGAGACCGATAATCTCGGTGTCAGCTCCGGACTCCTTGCCGAAGAAGTAAAAAAGCTGGGGACAGAGGCATATTATTTACCCTCATTTGAAGAAATTGAAAAATTTTTACGGGAAAATTGTATGCACGGCGATCTGTTAATAACCATGGGCGCCGGAGACGTCTATAAAATCGGAGACGCCCTGCTTAAAAAATAATTATCCACAATATCCACAATTTTTAAATTTTTTTACGGGTTTAAAAATTGTGGATTTTTTTATACGGATTTACCAAAAATTTAATTGTTTATCCACACAATCCACCTTATCCACCTTATGCGGAAAACCGCTATTTATCGGGGTTTGCGCGCCTCCGGCGGATTGATTTAGATTTTCTTTATGCTATAATCTCTGACGGGAAAAGAAATTATAGTAAGCGCAATAAATAATTTCGTTTACTATAAAAATGGCAGGCGATACCGCCTGACCGAGTGATGAAGGTTTGGGAAAAGGTGGATAACGAGATAAAGCTTAACGGCCCGGAGAACAGTCTGACTTCCGTGCCGAATATTTTTATCGACAATTATATGTCCGCGGCAAACGAGGCACAGCTTAAGGTCTATCTGTACCTTCTGCGCTGTGCGTCTCACTACGGATTCAGTATAAATAAGGCCGCAGAGGCCCTGAATTATTCCGAAAGAGATATAGTGCGCGCTCTGGACTACTGGCACCATCAGGGGCTTTTATCCCTGGACTATGCAAATGGTGTGCTCTGCTCTGTGTCTATGCGTGCGCCGTCGGACAGCTCATATTCAGCCCAGGCTCCCTCAGAGCAGGGGTATTTTCCGGTGCATACCACTACGGACTATATGGTACACAGGAGCACTGCCGGACTTGCCACGGCGTCGCCCGCTCCGGCTCCCTCCATGCCCGAAAATACCCAGGCTGCACCTGTAAAGGAAGTCATCAATGCCGTTCCCGCTGCCAAATTCTATTCCAAGGACCAGCTGGATAAATTCAACAGTCAGGAGGATATAAAGGAGCTCCTCTTCATTACAAAGGAATACTTCGGCCGTCCCCTGACCATGCCGGAAACAAATTCCGTTCTTTATATTTATGATACTTTAAAATTTCCGCCGGCTCTTATCGAGTACCTTATAGAGTACTGTGTCGACAAGGGCCACAGAAGCATGAAATATATCGAAAAGGTTGCCATCTCCTGGCACGAAGACGGCATACGGGACGTTTCCGCCGCCAAAATAAGGACAGCCTCCTTTGCGGACGCTGACCAGGAGGCGGTAAGAAGGGCCTTTGGCATCAGCAATCGTGTCCTGGGCCAGGAGGAGCTGCGCTACGTCAGGAAGTGGAAAAATGAGCTGGGCTTCGATATGGAGCTCATCCTCTTAGCCGTCGACAGATGTCTGATCACTACCGGAAACGCGAGCTTTAAATATGTAGACAAGACCCTTGAAAACTGGAAAAAGCTGGATATCCAGACTCCCGAGGACGTTGCCCTGGCCGACAAGGTTCACCGCAGCAGCAGGAAAAACACTGCCTCTACAAATACGAATTCACCGCCTCCGGGCGATCAATTCCGCAATTACAGTGAACGCAACTACGACTACACAGCCCTTGAAAAAGAATTCGCAAAGAACTAGAGGTATTTGACAGATGACACTTACAAACTCTATGTATGACGACATAATGCATGAATACGAGCTTATACGTTATAATAATGATATGGTTCATCGCAGCCGTACTGTGGAAGTGGAAGAAAGGATTCCGGAGTTTCGCGAGATCTCTGATAAGATCATTACTCTGGCCTTTACCTCCGCAAAGGACTATATCCGTGGGAACGACAGCTCCTTTAACGGGATTGGCAATAAGATTTCGGAGCTTTCCAAAAAGAAGCGGAAACTCCTTTCCGAAAACGGCTTCCCCGAGGACTATCTCTCGCCCATATATAAGTGTCCCGATTGTCACGATACCGGCTATGTGGACAATAAGCGCTGCCACTGCCTGAACAGCCGTCTCGCCTACTCGCGCTACAGACAGGCCGGCATACAGCAGGTTTTGGCCAGCGAGAATTTTTCCACCTTCGATTTCGGCTGCTATTCACCGGAGGTCGTAGGGGAAATGCACAAGGTCTACGACGATGCAAAGCAGTATATCGCAAACTTTGGAAAGAGCTTTAAAAATTTGCTCTTCCTGGGCTCTGTGGGAAGCGGAAAGACCTTCATGACAAACTGTATCGTCAAGGAGCTTTTAGACAGAGGGCATTTTTGCCTTTATTTCTCCGCTTTCAGCCTTTTCGACACGCTTTCCGACTATATCTTCGGAAACAAAAGCAAGGATGAAAAAACCGAGCTTCAGCAGGATCTTTATTCCTGTGACCTGCTCGTTATAGACGATTTGGGAACAGAAGTAACAAATAGCTTTGTTCGTTCGCAATTTTTTGCTATACTTAATGAGAGGGCTATCAGAAAAAAGCCGACTATTATCTCCAGCAATCTTTCATTGGAGAAGATTCAGACAGATTACTCCGAGCGTTCATTTTCAAGGCTCCTTAGCAGCTCGGATCTCTACCGTTTTAACAGCGCAGATATCAGACTCAGAAAGAGGGACTAGCCTATGTCAATTCATGCCGGAAAGCGTAAACTCGAAACCATACCTGTAGGAAGCCTTGGCGTAATACCCTTGACCGGCTGTGAAAAGCTGGCCGGAATGGTCGATAAGTACCTGATAAACTGGCGTACAGAGAGAGAGCACGAGCACAAGAACACTCTGGCGTTTTCGGGTTATCAGCGTGACTCATATCTTATAAGCACAAAAATATCCCGCTTCGGCTCAGGAGAAGGCAAGGGGAGCATAAACGAATCCATCAGGGGCATGGACCTCTTCCTCCTGGTGGACATCTGCAATTACAGCGTTCCCTACAGGCTCTGCGGCCGCGAAAACAGAATGTCTCCCGACGACCACTACCAGAATCTCAAGAGGATAATTTCCGCAGTCGGCGGAAAGGCCCGCCGGATCTCGGTTATAATGCCCTTTCTTTACGAGGGCAGGCAGCATAAAAGAAATTCCAGGGAGTCTCTGGACTGCGCAATAGCTCTTCAGGAGCTGGTACAGATGGGTGTCGACAATATAATCACCTTCGATGCCCACGACGCAAGGGTCCAGAATGCTATTCCGCTCCACGGTTTTGAGACAGTGCAGCCCGCATATCAGTTTATCAAGGGACTTTTATATAATGTAAAGGATCTTTCCATAGATTCCTCTCATATGATGGTCGTAAGCCCCGACGAGGGCGGAATGAGCCGCGCGATCTATATTGCAAACGTACTCGGCCTGGATATGGGTATGTTCTATAAAAGAAGGGACTATACCACTATCGTGAACGGGAAGAATCCCATAGTTGCACATGAATTCCTCGGCGCATCCGTCGAGGGCAAGGATATTCTCGTAATTGACGATATGATCTCCTCTGGCGACAGCGTCATAGAGGTGGCTCAGGAATTAAAACGGCGTAAAGCCAACAGAATTTTCATCATGGCAACCTTCGGGCTTTTCACCCAGGGTCTCGAGCGTTTCGACAAAGCCTTCGAGGAGGGGCTAATCTACCGCATCCTGACTACCAACTGTATCTATCAGCCCCCGGAGCTGTTGGAGCGGGACTACTATATCTCCTGCGATCTGAGCAAATACATAGCATTCATCATAGACACCCTCAATCATGATTCCTCTATAAGCGACCTCTTAAATCCCAACAACAGGATACAGTCGCTTGTTGCCCGCTATAAAAACGGAGAGGTTTAAAAACACGGTCGCATGATCTGTGACCACGATCAGTCTATATTGTGAAGCACATAGGACACGAAGTCGTTGCCGCTGGATTCAAACAATTCAGCGGCTCTTTCTATATCCATTTTTTCCGTCGTACTACCGTCCATTATTATTACGTTATCCGCGTCATAGCCTGTGATCAAAACAGCCTTGGACTGATAGGACGCCAGCAGAGGAGCGTCCTTACTTATATAATATAGAGCTGAATTCAGCGGACACCCGGAGAGCGAAAGAACGTTGCCGTCTATATTGTCATTCAGAATCTCAAGCGCAGTCTTTCCTCTGTCCATAAATTTCTCAGTATCCATCGAGACTCCCGTATGGAGGAGTACCGCATTTAATATCTGGGCGAGAAGAGCATTGTCCTCTAAAGAGATATCGTCTATTGCGGACGATGTCCCTCTTCCCTTTCTCCATATATATTCGTCATTTTCATCTACTGCTACGCCGGACTTATCATTGGCCTCATTTATAGCATCCACCGGGTCGTTATAGACCCCTGCCAGCTGTCCCTTTGCGTAGGTATAAAATCTCGGAATCTCCGTGTCGGATTTCACCACCACATTCCTGTTTTCGCTGTAGATTACTTCCTTAGGTGTTATCAGCTGCAGCTTGACGGAGGCCGGAGCCGTAAACAGGCTTATTTCCGTAATCGTCTCCCTGTCCTCTGTAGCTACGCGAAGAATCGTGTTGCTCTGCTTTTCCGGCTCGGAATTATGCATTATCTCCTCGTCCGCCAGATTTACCAGTCTGTCTCCCGACTTGCTTATGCATTTAAGACTTATCTCATTGTCTCCTATCTCTGCCCCGATTACATACACTCCCGGGCGGGAATAGGTCTTCAATATCTCTCCGCTGCCGTTTTCAATATATACAGTGCTCATGGGCTCTATATACGAGCCGAAGATGGACCAGACAACGTCCTGGGCCTCCGCCACTCCGTAAACAAAATCCTCGCCTATAAAGCCCAGGGGATGAGCCCCCTCCCTGTCTATCTCGATATCCTTATTTGAATAGAAATCCAAGACCCTTAATTTTCCGTCTTCCAGCACAGCCGCCATACGATTGCTCTCGGAAACCACTATCTCTTCCGGCCTGGCCAGACTCTTAAGCTTCCTGTCCTCTATATTTATCCTATAGACATTCCCCGCGAGATACGTGCTTATGTTTGAGCCTCCGTCGTAGAAAAACAGCGTATTGACGTCATTTTTTAACCTATCCGCGGAGTAGGGATATTTGATATATACCTCCTCGTCTGTCTGGTTTAAGGAGGCATCGTAGTTATACAGGGAGACTCCTATATCTCCCTCGTGCCGGCCCCTGTTCATATAGCCGTAAACTGCAAAGAAAACACTTCCGCTTTCTCCGACCCTCAATATTTTTATCCAATGCTTGTCATACCTGGTCCTGATATCCTCCTCGTCCTTATCCTCAAAGGAGAAGACCCGTACCAGCTTCTTTTCACTTTCCCTGTAGGTGTAAAGGCTGCCGTTCTGCTCAAAGGCCAGGTGCCTGCCGTCGACGCTCTCGGCCATATTTACGTCCTCATTGCGAATCCCTAAGACGATCTTGTCATTTACGAATCTCGAGGCTTCCTCCGTAAAATATTCGTCCATATCCCTCTCATAGTCCAGCAGGTATATCCTTTTGTCCGTGTATCTGAGTCTGTAGTACTCCCGGACCTTATAGTTTTCATCTTTCACTGAAAGCGTATAGTCCACATTAAAGGTAGCTGTATATCCGTCCATATCCAGGATATTTATTACGTGACTTGCTGGCTTTTCGGGCCTTAAATTCCCCCAGGTGACCTGATCCAGGCTGGAATTTATATTTACGTGATCAAAGGTCGAGTTATCGCCCTTTGCGTTACTTTCAAGGTAGGTCACCAGGCTCTGCGCCTCCTGTTTATTAAAGGTTTTGTCCGAGAAGTCCGAGACAAAGCTGACCATATCCTTTTCGTGCAGATCCATACCATATATTATTCTCGTATAGTATTTGGCGGTATAGGCTCCGTTGTCCAGGAGCACCACGAGCATATATTCTGTCCCCTCACGGATAAGGTCTTTTATATTTAAGTCTGCCTTTATACTGTCTCCCTGCTCAATATAGTCCAGCACCTCTGTGCGCTCGATCAGTCTTTCCCCGTTTATCGAGCGAACCTCATAGGAGATAGTATCCAGATTTCCGCCGAAGGTATCGATAATAATGGACATCTTTCTGTCAGCTGTCAGAGGGGTGAGATAGCCTCTCACCGTCCTTACTTCCAATTCGCCGGTCACTCCCCGCATGATATTTATTTTTTCATCATTCAGGGACACGTAAACCAGCGGAAGCGATGCTTTATCCATCGTTCCCGTCATATCCGTGTT
>JAFTEI010000128.1 GCA_017453965.1 Lachnospiraceae bacterium | reverse complement strand
GTTGCCGATGATGCCGTCGATGACCCGCATACCGAGGAGCTCCACCGGGGCCTTGTCGTCGGTAAAGATATAGTTTCCGGGTTCATAGGGGACGATAGAGGAGCTGACCTCAGCCATCATGGCCTTGAGCTTTGGATTTTTCAGGGAGGCAGTGCCTTCGGACAGCCGGCTTAGCATTTCAGGATTCCGGGAGGCGAAGAGCTCACGGTTGGTGGAGCCCTTTACATCCACGGTATAGACGTTGTCAAAGCAGGTCGCTATGGTGTCGCAAAGGTAGTCGGTGATATTGCCTTCCTCGTTGGAGCGCATGTTCATGTTGACCACCATGACCCCGTCGTCCTTAAGATGGTCCCGCACGAGGCTGAAAAACTCCACCGAGCTCATCTGAAAGGGTATCGTGATATCCTGGTAGGCATCCACCATGATGACGTCATAGTCCTCCTGGATCGAATTGAGGTAGGCGCGGCCGTCGTAAGTGGTGACGGGGATGTCGCGACCCAAGTCAAAATATTCATAGGCCAGGTCGGTTATCTTTTCGTCGATCTCGACTCCCTCAATATAGGAGTTGGGAAAGAATTCCTTGCAGAGCCCCGCGAAGGTGCCGGTCCCCATGCCGAGTATCAATACCTTTGCGTCGGGCTTTTCGGCGAGGGAGGCCATAAAGGGGGAGGCCAGGGCGTAGTCGTAGTAAAGACCGGTCAGCTGGTCATTTTTCATCTTTATGGACTGCACTCCGAAGAGGACGTTTGTCGAAAGGATGGTAGAGGAGGGAGTATCCCTCACCTGGAGATAGTTATATACCGACTCTCCCTCAAAGGTCAGCCCCTTTTCCCAGAAGGCAAAGCTGTCGGAATTGCCGAGGGCGGAGCATAGTAAAAATAAGATGACGGAAACAGCTATGCCCCTGTACCCCTTGTGTATGCTTAAAAAATAGGCGATGCCGATAACCAGGAGGATACCGGAAAATATGAGGAAGGTTATGGCTGTCCCCACCGTGGGTATGGTCACGAAGGTGGGAAGGAACGTGCCGATTATGCTGCCTATCGTGTTGGCGGCGCCGAGGCTCCCCACTACCCGTCCGTTATCGGAGAGGCTCCTTGTAGCAAACTTGGTCAGGGATGGCGTAACGGTGCCAAGGAGGAAGAGGGGAAAGACGAAGATCACCATACAGGCGATGAAGGCGGCCCATATGAGGAGGTTCGTGCTTATGGAGACTATGAGAAGGCCGGTTATGGCGATTATGATGTATTTTCCGACAACGGGGATGGCGGCTATCCAGACCGCGGCTATGATAAGGCGTCTGTAGAGCCGCGCGGGGTCGGGGTTTTTATCCGAGCTCAGGCCCCCGTAGACGTTGCCCAGGGCCATGGCTATCATTATGGTGCCGATTATGATGGTCCAGACGATCTGGGATGAAGAGAAGTAGGGGGCTAAAAGTCTGCTTGCGCCGAGTTCGACGGCCATTACGGCCATGCCGGAGAAGAATTCTGTTAAATACAGGTACCATTTTTTATCTAAAAGTCTGCTGTCCATAGTTCACCTTTCTGAAAATGATATAGGAAGAATTATAATAATATTTTGCGGGTCAGGTCAATTTGAAAATACAGTAAACGATAAATTATTTCATCCGGTAATTATAAAAAAGTTTGCAAACTCCACGGTTTAGTTTATAATCATTAAGTTTAGAAGCACAAAGAAGAGTATAAAAGAAGATAAAAGAGGAGTAGTTACTTATGAAAGAACAGGTAAGCAGTATCAGGAATGTAGCGATCATAGCCCACGTCGACCACGGCAAGACCACGCTGGTGGACTGCCTTTTGAGGCAGAGCGGCGTCTTCAGGGAAAATCAGGAGGTCGCGGAGAGGGTAATGGACTCCAACGACATAGAGAGGGAGCGCGGTATAACCATACTTTCCAAGAATACCGCGGTCACATATAAGGGCACGAAGATAAATATCGTGGATACCCCCGGCCACGCGGATTTCGGCGGAGAGGTGGAGCGTATCCTAAAGATGGTAAACGGCGTGGTGCTTTTGGTGGACGCCTTCGAGGGAGTTATGCCCCAGACCAAGTTCGTGCTGATGAAGGCGCTGTCGCTTAAGCTCCCGGTAATAGCCTGCATAAATAAGATAGACAGGCCCGGGGCCAGACCCAAGGAGGTAGTGGACGAGGTATTGGAGCTCTTTATAAACCTTGGGGCCGACGACGAGCAGCTCGACTGCCCCTTTGTCTACGCTTCCGCAAAGGAGGGAGTGGCTTCGCTGGACCCGGACGTACCCGGCACGGATATGAAGCCCCTCTTTGATACGATCCTCGACTATATCCCGGCTCCCGAGGGAGATCCCGAGGCGCCGACCCAGGTACTTATCTCGACGATCGACTACAACGAGTACGTAGGCAGGATAGGCGTAGGCAAGGTGGACAACGGTTCGGTCAAGGTAAATCAGGAGGCGCTCATAGTCAACCACCACAATCCCGACAGGAGGGAAAAGGTGAAGATTAGCAAGCTCTACGAGTTCGACGGCCTTTCCAAGGTGGATGTGACGGAGGCCGGAGTCGGCTCCATAGTGGCGATCTCGGGAATAGCGGACCTTAAGATCGGAGACACCCTATGCTCTCCCGAGGCCCCGAATGCGATACCCTTCCAGAAGATATCCGAGCCTACCATATCCATGAACTTCATCGTAAACGACTCGCCGCTCGCGGGTCAGGAGGGGAAGTACGTGACCTCCCGGCATATAAAGGACAGGCTCTATAAGGAGCTCAACACCGACGTCTCCTGAAGGATAGAGGATACGGATTCCACCGACACCTTCAAGGTCTCGGGCAGAGGAGAGCTGCACCTTTCGGTGCTCATAGAGAATATGCGCCGCGAGGGCTATGAATTCGCGGTGAGCAAGGCCGAGGTAATATATAAGAAGGACGAAAACGGCAAGACTTTGGAGCCCATGGAGACCGCCTATATCGACGTGCCCGATGAATTTTCCGGCACGGTCATCGCCTCGCTTTCCGAGCGCAAGGGGGAGCTCCTCAATATGAGCTCCATAAGCGGAGGATACACAAGGCTCGAATTTAACATCCCTTCGAGGGGACTTATCGGCTTCAGGGGCCCCTTCATGACGGATACCAAGGGCAACGGTATAATAAACACCACCTTTAACGGCTACGGCCCCTACAAGGGAGATATCTCCTACAGGAAGACCGGGTCGCTTATAGCCTTTGAGGCGGGGGAGGCTGTGACCTACGGCCTCTTTAACGCCCAGGAGAGAGGGTCGCTCTTTATCGGCCCCGGCACGAAGGTATATTCCGGCATGGTCATCGGCTCGAATCCGAAAAGTGACGATATAGAGGTCAACGTCTGCAAGACCAAGCACCTTACCAATACCCGTACCTCCTCCTCCGACGAGGCCTTAAGGCTGGTTCCTCCGGTGATCTTATCCCTGGAGCAGGCACTGGATTTCATAGACACTGACGAGCTTTTGGAGGTAACTCCGAAGTCCTTAAGGATAAGAAAGAGGATATTGGACCCCACCCTCAGAAAGAGGGCGGGCTTTGCAGCGAAGGCAAAGAAGTAGTTCCCGGAGAAAGAGAGTTTTACAGGCGACAGTTTTAGGTCAGCCGGATTTTCAGGAGTGCTTATATGAAGGGTTTGAAGGGGTTAAAGAAGGCAGGGTGGCTTATAGCGGCGTTGATCATTATTTTGGGAATCTACGCTATTGCCCTGCCCCAGTTCAGCTCCAGCGAGGCCGAGGAGGCCCACGGAAGGACCTACGACCTTAAGAGCGGCTGGCTCCTTACCTATTCCGATGGCACAAAGGAGGAGGTGGAGCTGCCCTTTAAGACCCAGAGGCTCCAGGGAGGCAAGCTGACCCTGGAAAACAACATTCCCACGGAATATGAAGGGCTGGCCTTAAGGTTCGTGGTTCAAAACGCCACGGTCAGGGTGTTTATTGACGGGCTGCCGCTGTTTACGGGAGGAATACTGGGAGGACCCGGGGGAGGACCGGGACCGCAGCCGGGAGGACCGCCGGATATGTTCACCGGAGGCGGGAACGGGGGCGGCCCCGGGTTTCAGGGAAATACTCCGCCTCAAGGCAATACTCAGTCTCAGGAAAATACCCAGCCTCAGGGGAGTGAGCCGCCTGCGAATGGGAGTGTGAGCAGCCAGCAGGAAAACGTGCAGCAGGGAATGCCAACACCCGCGACCGGCGGAGACCCTGGCGGGACCGGGGCTTCGGACAGCGGTATTTACGCCCAGGAATATACCGGGGAGCAGGAGCAGTCCGGAAGCGAAGAGAACATAATCGACCTGCCCGACAGTATGGAGAGGGGCAATATCGTGGTGGAGCTCGAGCCTGTCCGCCCCGGCAGCAGTATCTTTATCAGGGAAGCAGGAATATCCAAAAGGGATGTGGCGGTCATCTCGCAGCTAAGAGGGTCATTCCCGCAGATCGTCCTGTGTATCCTTATACTCATGTGTGTGGCCGTGCTGATCGGAATGGAGGTCATAAGCCGGATCTTCGGCTGGAGGAGGTATTCCCTCTTAAGCTTTGCCTGCCTGGGGCTCGTCTCCATAGTCTACTGTGTCTCCGGGACCCTAATTCTTACGGCCTTTTTTGGAAACGAGCTCTTCTTTTCCACCCTGGAAAGCCTTATGTATATCATAATGCCCCTCCTCTTTGTCACAAGCCACGGCAGGAGCTATGCCGGCAGCTTTAAAAAGGGAGTGCTGGCTCTGAACCTGGCGGGGGTCATAGCCGCAATAGTACAGCTCTTCTCCTGCTTTATCGGGGCTGTGGCCCTTAAGGATACGGAATATGTGTCAACCTTCTGCTTTACGGTCTTTATAATCGCCTGTCTCCTTATGGAGCGCTTCCAGGGTAGGCAGCAGGAGAGAGGGAAAAATTCTTTTATCATCTACGCCGCCTATCTCTCCCTCCTTCTGGCCATGCTTATCCGCTGGGCCGGGCTCCTCCTTACGGTCAATTCGGACTTCGGGGTATTTCGGACGATACTCATAACCCTGTATTTTATTTTCATAGTCTTTCATTTCGGAGCCGCCCTGTTTAATGAATACAGGGAAGGTGTGGAGGAATCCAAGCGCAAGCTCGTGGCGGCCAACGAGGCCAAGAGCCAGTTCCTCGCCCGGATGTCCCATGAGATACGCACGCCCATAAACGCGGTGCTCGGAATGGACGAGATGATCTTAAGGGAATCGGGGGAGGATAAGATAAGGGAGTATGCCGGGGATATAAATACCGCCGGACACGCCCTTCTTTCCATCATAAATGACATTCTGGACCTGTCCAAAATAGACTCGGGAAAGATGGAGATAGTCCCGGTGGAGTACGATCTGTGCAGCGTCATAAACGACCTCGTCAATATGATAGCAATGAGGGCCCGGGACAAGGGGCTCACCCTCAATACGAGGGTCGATGAGAGCCTGCCCGCAAGGCTGGTCGGGGACGACGTGCGGATAAAGCAGGTGCTCACCAACATCCTGACCAATGCGGTGAAATATACCCATGAGGGTAGCGTGACCTTAAGGATAGGCGGCACAAGGGAGGGAGACAGGGATCTCATCTTAAGCTGTGAGGTCGAGGATACGGGAATAGGCATAAAGAGCGAGGATATGTCGAAGCTCTTTTCGGCCTTCGACAGGATAGAGGAGAGCAGGAACCGCAATATAGAGGGCACAGGCCTTGGCATGAATATTACGCTGCAGCTTTTAAGGCTCATGGACAGCGAGCTTAAGGTGGAGAGCGTCTACGGAGAGGGCTCAAAATTCTACTTCGAGCTGCGACAGGGCATTGCGGACCCTTCGCCTATAGGTGATTTCGACGAGAGGGTCAGGAGCGCGGCGAAGAGTATTAGCTACAGCTCGACCTTTACGGCGCCCGGAGCAAAGGTCCTGGTCGTGGACGACAATGCCACCAACAGAAAGGTCTTTAAGAGCCTGCTCAAGTCCACTCTGATACAGATAGACGAGGCAGAGGGAGGGCAGGAGTGCCTCGGGCTCGTGGTGAAGTCGCACTACGACCTGATTTTTTTGGACCATATGATGCCAAAGCCCGACGGCATTGAGACCCTGCACCTGATGAAGGGGCTGCCGGAAAATAAGTGCAAGGATACTCCGGTCATCGTCCTCACCGCAAATGCCATCGCCGGG
>JAFTEI010000127.1 GCA_017453965.1 Lachnospiraceae bacterium | reverse complement strand
GCTCTCCTCATATTCGTAATCAGTTATATAAACTATTGACCTGCCTCTATAGCTAAGCTTTACTATCTCGCTGCCCCCCGGATGGTTGCCCCCGATGCCGTCGATCGTAAGCTCTCCAAGCTGCATGGGAAACTGGAGCGCCTCTATCTGTATGTCTCCGGAATAGAGCTCCATGCTGACCGGCCAGTAGGGCGGAGAAAAGATTCCGTCCAGTAGCCTCCGGGCCTCCCCGTCATCCTTCGCCGGCAGGCAGATCCTGGTCCTGCTGCCCGCTTTCGACAGCCTCGGGTACATGCCGAGACCGAGAAGATGGTCGAGATGAGGGTGGCTGATAATAATAACAGGTGTATTTTCGAATTTCGCCGGTGCGTTTACTATTCCGGTCCCGGCGTCGAGAAAAACGTGCTCTGCTCCCGCCTGTACCAGATAGCTGGAGGTCGCTCCTCCGAATATTGAATATTCCGCCCCGCTCACAGACATGGAACCGCGTGTTCCCAGAACCTTGATATTAAAATCACCAGTGCCCATTTTTGCTCCTCAGATATACGAAAATACAAAGTACATTATATAAACGCTTCAGGCAAAAAGCAACAAGCGCTGCGATCCGGTGGTCATCCGGTGGTCAACAATACCACTGACTTGCAACAAAAATGGCGCCAAACCTGATGCTTCAGGAACAGCGCCATCCTTATTAGGAGGAATGTTATTGCAGCTCAGCCCTTTACGCCTCCCAGTGTGACTCCTCCGACAATGCTCTTCGAGAGGATCAGATATACCAGGATGACCGGGAAGATCGAGAACGCTATCATAATGTAGACCTGCCCCATATCGAACTTTAGGAAGTCCGCGCTTCTAAGCTGGGCTATCAGTATGGGAAGCGTCTTTTTCTTGTCGTCATGCAGTATCAGGGAAGGAACAAAGTAGTTGTTCCAGCTGCTAACAAAGGTAAAGATGGCCTGTACCGCGATAGCCGGCTTCATAAGCGGAAGCGCTATCGTGTTAAAGGTCCTGAATTCGCCGGCTCCGTCTATCCTGGCCGCCTCAATGAGGGACAGCGGAAGGGTGGAGTCCATGTACTGCTTCATATAGAAGAAGGTTATGGGCGCCGCGATACTCGGTACGATAAGCGGTATAAAGCTGTTTTCCAGCTTCATCTTAGTTACCAGCTGCAAAAATCCGAGGGCGGTGACCTGTGTCGGTATCATCATTATCATCAGGATAAAGGTGAAAAGCACCTTCTTCAGCTTAAAATCATATGCGTGGATGGCGTAGGCCGTCATCGTTGAAAAGTACGTGCTGAGAACTGCGCTTAAGATCGAAACGATCAGGCTGTTGATAAGTCCGTTCCACATTGGAAGTGTTCCATGGAGGAGGTTTGTCCAGTTCTCTATAAGGTGCGTGCTGGGAAGGGGCGTAAAGCCGCGGTTCAGCTCGGCATGCGACCTTGTGGCATTGATAAAAAGTATGTAGAACCATATAAGGCACAGGAACGCTATCAGTATCAAAACGATATAAGCGATGATCCTTCTTGTCCTGACGCTCATTCCGCCTTCATTCGTATATGTAGTATTATTCATCTTAAATTTCCTCCTCTATTAAAGGGGGTTATATCCCCGGTAATATCTGATTTACAGCTCATAGCTACTCCGCTCCTTTACGCTTCTTTCTCATTCGAGAATCTGTATACCAGCAGGCTTAGGATAGCGGTAATGATAAACAGGAGTACCGAGAGCGCTCCGCCCATACCGAAGTTCTTGCTGTAAAGATGCTTGTTCAGATACATGATAAGCGTCATGGTGCTTCTCATGGGATCTCCGGTTCCGTTGGTCAAAACCTGGGGAACATCGAACATCTGGATACCGCCGATTAGCGAGGTTATCAGCACATAGACCAGGATGGGCCGCAGGAGAGGCAGGGTTATCTTAAAAAAGATCTGGGTGGAGGTAGCCCCGTCGACCTGCGCCGCTTCAAAGAGCGAGGGGTCTATGCCAAGCATTCCAGCCATTAACAGGATAGTAGTATTTCCGAACCACATAATGAGGTTCATGAGCCCCACCAGCCCGCGGGCACTCCACGCATTCTGCAGGAAATTGAAGGGCTCACTGACGATCCCTAACTGCATGAGGATGGAGTTGATGGGTCCGTTTACCGAAAAGAGGGTAAAGAACAGCATTGCAAAGGCCGATGCCATTATAAGATTCGGAAGATATATTACTGTCTTGAAGAAATTCTTGCCTTTAAGCCTGAGTGAAGGATCCGTAAACCAGGCTCCCAAAAGAAGCGATAACAGGATCTGCGGTATAAATCCGATGATCCACATGATCAGCGTGTTCTTCGTATAAAGCCATAAGTCGGGATTTTGAAGGATCTCTTTGAAATT
>JAFTEI010000013.1 GCA_017453965.1 Lachnospiraceae bacterium | reverse complement strand
ATTGAAATTATCCCCGGCTCCTCCCCTTCTACCTCGCTCTCGCCGACGTGTATTTCATAGCCTCTGCACTTAAGTCCGCTGAGGCCGGAAAAGATTCCGTGGACCTCCTTAAAGCGGCCCTCACTTCTGGCCCTCTTCTTTTTTCCCTTTAAAACCGTCCTTACCGGAAGCAGGCCCAGGCCCTCGATACTGCCTCCCTCCTCTATCCCCTGGGGGTCTTCTATGGAGAGTCCCAGCATCTGATAGCCTCCGCAGATACCGAAGACCGGCCTTTTCAGGGCATGCTCCTTTATCTCCCTGTCCAGCCCCCTGGACTTTAGCCACTTAAGGTCCCCCATGGTATTCTTGCTTCCAGGGAGGATCACCATATCCGGCTCTCCCAGCTCCTTCACCGAGGAAACGTAGCGCAAATTGACCTCTTTTATGCTTTCAAATATGTCAAAGTCCGTAAAGTTCGATATTCTCGGCAGCCTTATGACAGCTATGTCTATCCTGTTTTCCCCTGCGGCACCTGAATTCTTCTTAAATCTGTCGGTCAGGGAATCCTCGTCCTCCAAATTGAGCTCCATATAGGGCAGTACGCCGAGTACGGGTATCCCTGCCCTCTCCTCCAGCATTTTTATTCCCGGCTCGAGGATCTGCCTGTCCCCGCGGAATTTATTTATCACCAGTCCCCGAACCCTGGCCCTCTCCTCCTCGTTCAGAAGGATGAGGGTCCCTATGAGCTGGGCAAAGACCCCGCCCCTGTCGATATCTCCGACTAAGATAACAGGTGTATCCACGAGCTTTGCCATACCCATATTTACAATATCATCTGTATTTAAATTGATTTCCGCCGGGGAACCCGCCCCCTCGAGGACTATGTACTCATAGGAAGCCTTAAGCTTTTTGTAGGCTTCGGTTATGTCCGGTATGAGCTTTTTCTTATATTTGAAATATTCCGCCGCGGTCATATTGCCTACTATCTCTCCGTTTACTATGACCTGGCTGCCGACATCGCTGGTGGGCTTTAAGAGTATGGGATTCATCGCCACATCGGGCTCTGTACCCGCTGCAAAGGCCTGCAGCACCTGGGCCCTTCCCATCTCGAGTCCATCCAGTGTGATATATGAATTAAGAGCCATATTCTGAGACTTAAAGGGCGCGACAGTATGCCCGTCCTCAAAGAGGACCCGGCACAGTCCGGCTGCCACCAGACTTTTGCCCACTCCGGACATACTTCCCTGAACCATTATATTGTGCGACATTGAACCCTCTCCGTAAAATATGATAGCTGGGTCAATAAGTCTCATCCCCACCGACAAGCATGCTTGTCGTGTGGATGGACTTTTGACCCTGATATCATAACACAAAAAGACTTCCCCCGCATCAAATGAGACACGGGGGAAGTCACAAATAGGAGTTAAACGTTAAAATGGCTCTTAACTTTACTTTACTGAATTCAGCTTATGGCTTTAAATGCCTCCTCCAGATCCTGGATAATATCGTCGATATTCTCAGTACCTATGGAGACCCTAACGGTATTGGGGAAGATTCCTACCTTTTTAAGCTCCTCCTCGTTCATCTCCGAATGGGTCGTCGAAGCCGGGTGTATGACCAGACTCTTGACGTCAGCCACATTTGCAAGGAGTGAGAACAGCTCAAGATTGTCGATAAAATCCTTGGCCTTGCGCTCATCGCCCTTGATCTCAAAGGTAAAGATAGAGCCGCCTCCATTGGGGAAATACTTCTCATACAGTGCCTTCTGGCCCTCATCCGCAGAAACTGACGGATGGTGTACCGCCTCCACCAGCGGATGATTTTTCAGATATTCCACTACCTTGAGCGCATTTTCCACATGCCTTTCCACCCTTAGGGACAGGGTCTCAAGCCCCTGCAGGAAGAACCAGGCGTGGAGCGGGGACAGCGTGGCTCCCTCGTCTCTCAAAAGTATGGCCCTTATCCTGGTCACATAGGCCGCCGCTCCCACATCCCGGGCAAAGCTTATTCCGTGATAGCTTGCGTTGGGCTCCACGAGCCTCGGAAACTTGCCCGAAGCCTCCCAATCGAACTTTCCTCCGTCTACGATGACTCCGCCTATGGTGGTCCCGTGACCGCCTATGAACTTTGTAGCCGAATGGATAACCACGTCAGCGCCGTATTCTATGGGTCTTACCAGATAGGGCGTCGCAAAGGTGTTGTCGATCAGAAGCGGAAGCTTGTGCGAATGAGCAATCTTAGCTATCGCCTCTATATCGACCACATCCGAATTCGGATTTCCCAGAGTTTCTATATATATTATCTTTGTGTTGTCCTTGATGGCTGCCTCAAAATTTTCCGGCTTGAGCGCATCCACAAAGGTCGTGGTTATCCCGTATTCAGGCAGGGTGTGCCGGAAGAGGTTGTATGTGCCGCCGTAGATATTCTCGGCCGAAACGATATGGTCCCCCGCCCCTGCTATATTTGTCACCGCGTAGGTCACGGCCGCTGCTCCGGAGGCCAGGCCTATGGCTGCAACTCCGCCCTCGAGGGCCGCTACCCTCTTTTCAAAGACGTCTACCGTAGGGTTTGTAAGCCTTCCGTAGATATTGCCTGCGTCCGCCAGGCCAAAACGGGCTGCCGCATGGTCTGAATTGCGAAACACGAAGGATGAGGTCTGGTAGATGGGTACCGCGCGTGCATCCGTAACGGCATCGGGCGTCTCCTGTCCCACATGCAAAGCCT
>JAFTEI010000126.1 GCA_017453965.1 Lachnospiraceae bacterium | reverse complement strand
TCGTTCCTGACCTGCGGGGAGGATGAGTCCCGCGCCTGGACCATAAAGAAGGGAACCAAGGCTCCCCAGGCGGCGGGTAAGATACATACCGATTTCGAAAGGGGCTTTATCAAGGCTGAGGTCATATCCTATGATGCCCTTGTGGAGAACGGGAGCATGAGCGCGGCCAGGGACAAGGGACTGGTGCGTATGGAAGGCAAGGAGTATGTCGTCGAGGACGGAGACGTTATACTCTTCAGATTTAATGTGTGAAGCTCATGGAACACGGAGATATTGCCTTTCCCAATCTTAATATATGGCTGCATAATGTTCCGAAGAGCTTTAGTATCTTCGGCTTTACGGTGGCGCTTTACGGCTGTCTTATCGCGATAGGGATAATGCTAGGCGTGGCGATGGCTGTGCACGACAGGAAGAGCAGGGGACTTTCGCCGGAGCCTGTATGGGACGTGGTAACCTACGGCGTCATTGCCGGAATACTGGGTGCCAGAGCTTATTACGTCATCTTTGCCTGGGATTATTATAAGGACAACCTTCTGAGTATTTTCAATTTGAGGCAGGGAGGGCTCGCTATCTACGGCGGCATTACGGCAGCCTTTATAACCGTTATCATAATAAGCAGGATACATAAGGAAAACCCTCTGGAGGTCTGCGATTCCATAGCCCTGGGCTTTCCCGTCGGTCAGATCATCGGCCGCTGGGGCAATTTTTTTAACCGGGAGGCCTTTGGCGGCTGGTCGGAGAATCTGCTTTCCATGAGGCTGCCTATAGCAGACGTTCGCGCAAGCGACATATCTGCCGGGATAGAGCAGCACATTACGGCGGGTATGGACTATATCCAGGTGCACCCCACCTTTTTATACGAAGGAGCGTGGAACCTCTGTGTGCTTATCCTGCTGTATTTATATAGAAAGCATAAGAAATTTCCTGGAGAGGTCTTTTTTCTATACCTGCTGGGCTATGGTCTCGGCCGCATCTGGATAGAGGGTCTGCGGACAGACCAGCTTATTGCACCGGTCATTGGAATTCCGGTAAGCCAGATAGTGGCGGGTGCTTGTATTGTGGTATCCGCGGGGGTTATAATAGTAAAGAGAAAATCCGATAAGAATAACAGGGAAGGTGCCCGGTGATCGGGCAATTCGGATGATTGGCGGAGCGTGGCGGCCACGGAACAGACACGGAGGTTTGATTTGAAAAAATATTACGGCATCAGGATAAAAAGGATAGTGGCCATTTTGCTGACGGCAGTATTTACCTGTTTGCTTGTGATCGCTGCCTATGCGGCAGAGGTGACCGGGGGGAGGACGACGACGCCGGCTACCACGACGGCGCCCAATACCGCGGCGACGACCACTACAGGCTCACCCTATGCGCCCACGGGAGTCAACGTCGGTAATTTAAACCCGAGACTTGGAGATTCCGCCATCAATGCGTCGAATGCCAGCAAGGTGAAGGCCGTGGGAGAGCCACATTCCGTCGCCGGGATCACAAAGAACCAGCTCTATACGATGAGGGCCTCGAAGGTTTTGGAGCTCCTGACCGGAGACTACAGTGTTTATGATAAGACAGGCCACAAGCTGGGTACTGCAAAGGAGATGTTTAACGGGGTCTGGGACGATATAGACCCGGCCAAGGTCATGAACAGGACGGACGGTCTGGGGGGAAACAAGGGGACGCCGTACAACACAAATCCCGGGAACCTGACTCTTGAGTCGGTTTCGAAATCCTGGATAAAGCTCGACATTCCTTCAAATGCCGTATATGCAAACATCGAAAATGTTCCCGGAAATTCAGGCGGAAAGCTGGTCGAGCTTAAGTCACTGTCTGTGAAGAAGTGGAATTATGCCGCAAGGTATTGCGAGATATACGACAAGGAAAGGAAGAGGATCACTTTCACCAGGGAAAACGGTGAGACATATTGAAAAACAAACAGATAATTTCGTCTGCTGTAAGGTTTTTGCGGTTTGATTAAAGGACGACCACAAGATATAGATGAGAAGCGCTTCGGCGCTTCTTTTTTGTGTTTGGGATTTACTATTTTTGAAAAAAGTATTGTTTTTAATACAAAAGTGGGGTAGAATAGTCATCGGGTGGTGGAAAGTGGTGAAAAGTGGGAGAGGATAACTCCGAAAACGATGTGACATTACGAGCCATCGCAACATGACAGCTTGCATAAAACCAGGTTGAAAAGGGCGTACAGAGTTGTTCTTAGGGCAGTTTAATCACACGATCGACGCAAAGGGAAGGCTTATCATACCTTCCAAATACAGGGAAGAGCTTGGAGATAATTTTATAATCTCCAAGGGCTATGATGAATGTCTCTATGCGCTGGACAGGGATTCCTTCGAGGAACAGTTTGAAAAGATAAAGGCGCTGCCCCAGTCTCTGAAGGAGACGAGGAGACTCAAGAGATTTTACTTTGATGCCGTTGAGGCCGAGTATGACAAGCAGGGCAGGGTCCTGATACCAGCCAATTTAAGGGCATTTGCAGGCCTGGAAAAGGATGTGGTGCTTTTGGGAGTAGGCGACAAGGTGGAAATATGGAGCGCCGAAAGGCTTGAGAGCATGGATACCTCGAATATCGAAGAAGACGCAGAAGCTCTTGCCAGGATGGGCTACGACATATGATAGCTTTCGAACATATAAGCGTTCTGCCTGAAGAGACGATAGAGGGACTTGCCATAAAGAGCG
>JAFTEI010000125.1 GCA_017453965.1 Lachnospiraceae bacterium | reverse complement strand
CATGCAGGATATCCTCACCAGATTTAAGAGGATGCAGGGCTACAATGCGCTTTGGCAGCCGGGCACTGACCACGCTTCGATCGCTACGGAGGTGCGTATTACCAACGAGCTCAAAAAAGAGGGCATAGACAAGCTGGAGCTGGGAAGAGAGAAATTCCTTGAGTGCGCCTGGGAGTGGAAAAAGGAGTACGGTGGAACCATAGTAGAGCAGCTTAAAAAGCTCGGGAGCTCCTGCGATTGGGACAGGGAGCGCTTTACCATGGACGAGGGCTGCAACAGGGCAGTCAACGAGGTCTTCTGCAGATTATATAAGAAGGGCTGGATCTATAAGGGGGCCAGAATCGTAAACTGGTGCCCGGTATGTAAGACTACCATATCCGATGCGGAGGTGGAATATGAGGAGCAGGCCTCTCATTTATGGCATATCAAATATCCGGTCATCGGCACAGACAGATTTATTGAATTTGCCACCACTAGACCCGAGACCATGCTGGGAGATACTGCGGTGGCGGTGAATCCAAACGACGACAGGTATAAGGAGCTGGTCGGAAAGAAGGTAATGCTTCCTATAATGAACAGGGAGTTGCCGGTGGTCGCTGACGAATACGTGGATATGGAGTTCGGAACCGGAGTGGTAAAGATCACCCCCGCCCACGACCCCAACGACTTTTACGTAGGCCAGAGGCATAACCTTGAGCTTATAAACATCATGAACGATGACGCCACGATAAACGGGAACGGCGGAAAATATAAAGGCATGGACAGGATGGAGGCCAGGGCCGCCATCGTCAAGGAGCTGGATGAGATGGGTCTTCTGGTAAAGATAGAGGACTACACCCACGACGTCGGTACCCATGACAGGTGCCACACCACAATCGAGCCCCTGGTAAAGGACCAGTGGTTCGTCAGGATGGACGAGATGATAAAGCCCGCTGTGAAAGCGGTCAAGGACGGCACGATACGCCTTATCCCGAAGAGGATGGAGAAGACGTATTTCAACTGGACGGACAATATCAAGGATTGGTGCATATCCAGACAGCTCTGGTGGGGACACAGGATACCCGCCTACTACTGCGACAGCTGCGGCGAGCTGGTAGTGGATAAAGAACAGCCCCATGAATGCCCCAAATGTAAGGGAACCTCCTTCACGCAGGACCCGGATACCCTGGACACTTGGTTTTCCTCGGCCCTGTGGCCCTTCTCGACCCTGGGCTGGCCTGAAAAGACGGAGGAGCTCGACTATTTCTATCCGACGGATGTGCTGGTTACCGGCTACGATATTATATTCTTCTGGGTAATAAGGATGATCTTCTCCGGCTTTGAGCAGACGGGGAAGGAGCCCTTCCATACAGTGCTTTTCCATGGCCTTGTCCGCGACGAGCTGGGAAGAAAGATGAGTAAGTCTCTGGGGAACGGTATCGACCCCCTGGAGATCATAGATAAATACGGGGCTGACGCACTGAGGTTTACCCTGATTACAGGAAATGCCCCCGGAAACGATTTGAGATTCTCTGAAAAGAGGATCGAGGCTTCGAGAAATTTCGCCAATAAGATATGGAATGCCTCCAGATTTATCATGATGAACCTGGAGGGTAAGAAGATAACGGAGCCTAAGCCCGGTGAGCTGGAGGACGTGGACAAGTGGATACTTAGCCGGCTCAACAATACCGTCAGGGAAGTCACCGACAACATGGAGCGCTTCGAGCTGGGTATAGCCGCGGGCAAGATAAACGACTTTATCTGGGAGACACTATGCGACTGGTATATCGAAATGGTGAAGCCCAGGCTCTACAACAGCGATGATCAGGTCTCCCAGAATGCCGCGCTTCATACCTTGAAGAAGGTGCTTATAGACAGCCTTAAGCTCCTGCACCCCTTCATGCCATTCATAACGGAGGAGATATACTGCACCTTAATGGAGGAGACAGGGGACGAGGGAGCCGAGTCGATAATGATAGCTCCGTGGTGCGAGTATATAAGCGACCTGGGATATGAGACCGAGGAGAAGGAGATAGAGATCCTCAAGGAGGCCATAAGGGGAGTGAGAAATATCCGTTCGCAGATGAACGTGGCCCCTTCCAAGCCGGTGGAGGTAACCGTAGTCTCCGGAGATGAAGAGGTGAGAAGGACCTTCGAAAAGGGCTCGCTTTTCTTCGGGAAGCTTATAAATTCCGCTAAGACGGAGATATGCGCCGAAGCGGCCGCGGATACAAAGGATGCCGTTTCGGTGGTCACCGAGCATGTGACCATATATATTCCTTTGAAAGAGCTGGTGGATGTCGAAGAGGAGATCGCCAGGCTCGAAAAGGAGAGTAAGCGACTGGAAGGAGAGCTTAAGCGGTCCAACGCAATGCTTTCCAACGAGAAGTTTCTTTCCAAGGCTCCTGCCGGCAAGGTTCAGGAGGAGAAGGATAAGCTGGCAGGTTATGAAAAGATGATGCAGGAAGTTAAGTCAAGAATAGAATCTCTGAAGGGGTTAAGGTAAGTATGGAGATCAAGACTGATGATGGCAAGCGCTGCAGCGTAATATACAAAAACGGGGACATGGAGGCCTATATCAAGCTGGAAAAGCCTCCCAAGGGTCTGGACTATACCCGCGAGGATATCGAAGAATATCTCAGGGCGAACAACGTCAAGGTCGGAATCAAGGAATCCCGCATTGCCGCCATAGTGAAGAAAAGGATATACGGAAGAGAGGTCATTATTGCAGAGGGCACTCCGGCCAAGGACGGACAGGACGGCTACTTTGAGTATAAATTTGATGCCGTGCCGAAGAGCAACAAGCCCGAAATACGTCCTGACGGTACCGTGGACTACACGAGTATGAACGTCATAAAGTGCGTAAAGGAGGGGGATATACTCGCGATATATCATCCGGCAGTCAAGGGAGAGCCCGGCATGACCATAAAGGGCGTGGTGGTAAAGCCCAGGCCTGCCAGAGATCTGCCGCCGTATGCCCTGAAGGGCTGTTCCTATAATGAATCCACCCTCACCTATGTAGCCGAAATATCCGGTCGTATCGAGCTTACCAAAAATAAGATGTCTATTCTCGAGGTTCAGGAATATGTCCAGGATATAGACTCGGTCTACGGCAATATAGATTTCATGGGAGACGTTATAATTCACGGCAACGTCAAGCCCGGCATCACTATAAGGGCTTTAAAGAGCATAACGATAGACGGAGTGCTGGAGGGAGCAAATCTCATAGCCGGAGAGGACATAGTAGTCAAGGGGGGCATACTGGGAGGCGGTAATTCCAAGATATCCTGCGGCGGCGATATGCTGGCCGATTTTGTGGAATATACCACCATCAACGTCAAGGGAAGCATTTCGGCCAATTCCCTGCTGGACTGCAATGTGGTCGCCATCGGCACCATAAACGCTACGGGAAAGATGGGCGCCATCGTAGGAGGGAATTCCTATGGAATGAGCGGAGTTGAATGCTCCTTTGCAGGAAACGACGCGAATATCAAGACAATTATCTCCGCCGGGGTCAGCAGCAACCTTCAGAAGGAAAAGACTCTGAGCGAAAGAAAGATAAAGGTTACCATAGAGAAGATAGAGGATCTCAAGAACCAGGACTATGAACTGGAGCGCCTTGCAAGGCTCGGCTCTGTCACTGAGGTCATGCTCAGGCAGAGGAAGGCCCTCGAGGACGAGATCGCCCAAAAGGAGAAGGAGCTGCAGACCACCAGAGACAGGCTGGAGGAGCTCATTTTGAACATGGAAGGGAAAGAGGATGCGCATATAGTCATTCACGACACCGTATATGCGGGCTGTCTTATACAGCTCGGCTCCCAGCAGCTTATGATAACGGACGATAAGCGGAAGGTGGAATTCATGTTTGACAGAAATAACCAGCTCGTGGGACGGCCGGTGATCGATTTTTAGACCGGACGACGACTGGGTTTACAGGGTATTTATCATGATAGATTTTGAAGAAGAGTTGAAAAAATTTCATCCCCTGCCGGAGGTAGACGAGGTAGAGGACTCCATAAGGAACCACGACGTATCAGATATGATGGATGTGCTTATGGCGTTAATGGAGGGAAGAGGCGAGTGATCGTCTGCGAGTTAAGGACTGGGGTAGCTCCTGAAGGCTTTAGAACAGACATTGCCGGGGAAGGACCCTTTAAATAGAGGAGAGTAGGCCATGCGGTGTTACAGATGCGGCGCTACTTTGTCCAATGATGATTTCTGCACTGCCTGCGGTGCAGATGTGAAATTATATAAAAGAATAGTCAAGCTGTCGAATTCATTTTACAATGAGGCACTGAGAAAGGCGAAGGTAAGGGATCTTTCCGGTGCCGTGGAATCTTTAAAGCAGTCGTTGAAGTGCAACAAGAACAATGTTGAAGCGAGAAATCTTCTCGGACTTGTTTATTTTGAAATGGGAGAGACGGTTCAGGCTCTTTCGGAATGGATAATTTCAAAAAACATCAGGCCAAAGAAAAACATTGCGGATGATTTTATGGCCGAGCTTCAGGACAATACGGGGAAGCTTTCGACCATAGACCAGACAATAAAGAAATATAATCAGGCGTTAAGCTATGCAAATCAGGATTCCATCGATCTTGCAATCATTCAGCTAAAGAAAATAGTAAGCATGAACCCCAAACTTCTGGCAGCCTACCAGCTGCTTGCTTTGTGTTACATAAAAACAGAGCAGTGGGACAGGGCCAGGAGGATAATTCTTCGTGCAGAGAAGCTGGACACAAACAATACCAATTTAAAATATTACCTGCGTGAGGTGGAGCGCGCCATGTCCGAAAGGGCAGACGGAGGAGGCGACACGAGGAATTTTCACCACGAGGATGCCTTTACCTACCAGAGCGGGAACGAGACCATTATCCAGCCTATAAACGAAAGGGAGAGGGGCAGCACCGTCACTGTTTTGAACATCATCATCGGTCTGGTGGTGGGTGCGGCTATAATGTGGTTTCTCGTGCTGCCGGCCAGGATACAGTCGGCCAGGACCGATACGCAGAACCAGCTTCAGCAGACCTCGGATGAGCTGGCCTCGAGGAACGCCGATATAGGCGAGCTGGAAAAGAGGGTCGAGGCGCTGCAGGAGGACAACGACAAGCTGAAGGAACAGCTTTCGGGCTTTACCTCCGATTCGGGGCTCATGAATAATTATAATTACCTGATGCAGGCCGCGCAGAGATTCATGGAGCATCCGGAGGACGCCAAGGACGCGGCTGAGAGCCTCTCACACATAGACCCCAGCTCGGTCAGCGCGGATGCCATAGGGGTGAGCGAGGAATTTGCCGACCTGTATCAATATATGTCAGGCATTGTTTCAGATCAGGCGGCCAGAAGCCTGCTGGATGACGGAGAGAAAAAGTACAATGAAGGAAATTATTCGGCGGCGATAGAACTGCTGGAGGATGCAGTGCTCTTTGCTCCGGCCTCAGATGAAGCGCTGTACTATCTGGCACAGAGCTATATTCATGACGACAATGAGTCCCAGGGAAGGATGCTTTTAAACCAGCTTATAACCAAATTCCCGGATTCCAGATATGCCCAGCGGGCCAGCGAATATTTAAGCTCAGGAGAGGTGGACAATTCCGCCGCCGCGCCGGAGGGCAACATCGGAACGAATCGGAACGGGGAGGCTGCGGAGTCGGCGGATACTGCAGAGAGCGCCGGAGCTGAGGGCAACGGAGGAGCTGAAGACACTGGCACAGCCGGAGCGGGTGCGGGAGCCATGAACTGATATGAGCCGGCGGGAGTACGGGGCGCTGGTTTTGATAATATTTGCGATGGCTGCCCTGCTGTCCTTTCTCCTTCGCAGGAAGAAGGACGGCGTACTTGTATTTACAGCCCTAAGCGCCTTTATTTTGCGATATTTTTACATACTTTATACGCCCACGGATATCCGGCAGCACGATGTTATCGGCTTCGGAGGTACCCGGGGGCAGGCTGCATATATCGAGTGGTTTTACAATAACGGCCTTAAGCTCATTCAGACGGACCCGAGGGACAAGTGGGGCTTTTTCCAGCCTCCCCTGCATCATATACTGGCGGCGTTTTGGCTTAAAGCCAATACGCTTATGGGTGTCTCCTATGGACAGGCTACGGAAAATATACAGGTACTCACCCTGATCTACAGCCTCCTGCTGACATTTTACGCCTACAGGCTCTTTAAATATTTCGGGCTTTCCGGAAGGGCTCTGCAAGTGGCCTTTGCCCTGGCTGCCCTTCATCCCTCGTATATACTGCTTTCGGGCTCGGTAAACAACGATATGCTGTGCATTCTGCTGACCGTGATGACGATATATTACGCCCTTAAATGGTATGAGAGCAGGAGCCTTGCGGATATAATAAGGCTGGCGCTATGCATGGGGCTTTCGATGATGACCAAGCTCTCCGGAGTTTTAAGCGCTCCCGCGATAGCCTTTATGTTTTTGTATATCTGGATAAAGGGCGGCAAAGGGGACTTTCTGAAATACCTCAGGCAGTGCGTCCTGTTTGGGCTAATTTCCATCCCTCTTGGCATGTGGTTCCCGGTGAGAAGCTATATAAAATTCGGGATTCCCTTTAACTACACGCCGGAGGTGGGAGAGAGGCTGGTATATAGCGGGATTTTGTCGAGACTATTCGACATAAGGACAAATAAGCCCTACGTTTCGATGATAAAATACGGGGACGTCTATGATGAGTTCAATATCCCATTAAGCCTTATGAAGACCTCTCTTACAGGTGAATTTGACTACTCCGGAGTCAACGGGTATATAACCCCCTTCACCTGGCTATTGCTGATAAGCGGCACAGTTCTGGCGCTTTTATGCCTTGTGGGAACAGTGCGCGCCGTCTTCAGGAAAGATGAGGAGCGCTTTAAGGTACAGCGCATATTTTTAGGTGTGATCTACGTCACGGCGATCGTGTTTTATCTGAATCTGGCCTTCAGTATACCGAATTTCAGCTCCCAGGATTTCAGATACATCTGCTATATTATAGTCATCGAAGCCCTGTTACTCGGGATGGACATGGTATATAATAAGAGAGCGTCCGGCTCCGTAAAATACGGACTTTATGAGAAGGCAGCCTGCGCCGCAACAGGGATATTCTGTATGTCGGGAGCGGCGGTTTATTTATTGCTGGGGCTGCCGTGATACAAAAGGATCGCCGCCGATGAGAGGCAGCTAAAGCGGCTCACAAGTAATGAGGAAAAGCCAATGAAAATGATACACTGCGGGGACATTCATCTGGAATCGCCTCTTTCTACAAATTTCGATCACGCGACCGCATTAAAGCGGAGAAATGAGCTGCTGGTAAGCTTTATCAAAATGGTAAAGTACGCCGCAGACAACAGGATGAGCGCCATCCTCATAGCCGGAGACATCTTTGACACTCCCGATGTTTCGAGGGAGACCCTGGCGATCGTGATGGCCTGCATAATGAAAAATCCGGAGATAACCTTCATCTATCTTCCGGGAAACCATGAAAAGGATGTGCTGCTGCGCGCCTTTTCGGAGATGCCGGCAAATCTCAAGGTGTTCTCAGCAGAGCAGAAGATGTTCGTAGTGGAGAACGTGGTAGTGGCCCATGCGGACAGGCCGGAGGAGCTGCCCACCCTCTATCCGGGAGATATGAACATCGTCATGTACCATGGGGAAATGGACGACGCAAGGATCAGGGCCTGGGCAGGCAGGAATATCAACTACATGGCGCTGGGACACTATCACAGCTATTCGGAAGGGGTCATTGACCCCAGGGGAGTATATTGCTACAGCGGCTGTCTGGAGGGCCGGGGCTTTGACGAATGCGGACCGAAGGGCTTTGTTGTACTGGATTTTGAGAACAATACCTTAAACAGGTATTTCGTTCCGTCGGCAGTGCGGACGATACACGAGGTCATTATCGACGTTACGGGCCTTGGAGGGATCGAAAAAATAGATGAAGAGATAGAGAAGCGTGTAGACGAGCTTTCGAGAGAGGACATGCTCAAGATCGTCCTCAAGGGCAGCTATCTTGCGGGAGACAGTATCAATACCGGCTTTTTGCAGCAGAGATACAATTCCATGTTCTTTGCGGTAAGGGTGGATGCTTCCGGGATCAGGCTGGATATGCCCGAGAAGGATTACAGGTTTGACAAGTCCCTTAAGGGTGAATTTATAAGACAGGTAATGGTGAGCCATGACCTTAGCGAGGCACAGAAACAGATGGTCGTGGATATGGGCCTTCGTGCTCTCGCGGGAGAAAGGCTTTAGGAAAGGGTCCTGGTGGAGGTTTTTGCGTTATGAGGATATTGACGTGTAATATCGTAAATTTCGGAAAACATCACAATGTCAAATTTTCGCTGAACGACAGCTTTAATATAATGAATGCCGAAAACGGCTGGGGAAAGAGCACCTTTGCCGCCTTTATCAGGGTCATGTTTTATGGGATGGCCCAGAAAAAGAGAAGTGAAAAGTACGATAAGACGGACTACAGGAAAAACTACTATCCCTGGCAGGGAGGCAAATTCGGAGGCTCCGTCACCTTTGAATACAGAGGGAAGGAGTATCATCTGGAGAGATACTTCGGAGAGAGCGTGCGGGAGGATACATGCACTGTCGTAGATCTGCAGACCATGCAGTTTACAAAGGAATTCGGTAATCAGATAGGGGAAACTATCTTCGGTATAGATTCCGAGGGCTTTGAGCGCAGCATATATATACCCCATAACGATATGGACGTCGCCTCGAATGACAGCATCAATTCCCGGCTTATGGGACTGATAGAAGACAGGAACGATATGAGCAATTTCGAGCGTGCCATAGACACGCTGGAGAATGCGAGAAAAGAGCTGAAGAAGACCGGCGGCAGGGGAAAGATAGACATAGACCGGAGCCGTATAGATGAGGACAGGATAAAGCTCAGGGAGAAGCAGAATCTCCTGGCGGAGAAGCATAAGCTCGAGACAGACCTGGAGGACATCGAGGTCGTAAAGAGCGAGTCCGAGGGCACCATGGAGAAGACCGACGCCAGCCTCAAGGAGCTGCACGAGGAGAATAAAAAGAGGCTCGGCCACAATATACCCCTGGTAGCGGGAGTGATCCTGGTGCTGGCGGGAGTGGCTTCCATCTTCCTCTCCCTGTCGATGAACGGGGAGACTGCGGAGGCCGGAAGGAATTCGCTGATATGGGCGATCATCGCCGCGGCCTGCATCTTCGTAGGCCTCGTATTCATCCTCTTTAAGATAATGATGTCGGGCCGGTACAGGGGCGCGGTCAAGGTGACTACGGAGACGGCCTCTGCGGCCAGGAAGACCTATACGGACGCGGTGGCCAGCGAAGCCAGGATCAGGCTGAGGCTCGAGGAGATAGACCACGAGCTCATGGAGGCCACTGAGCTTAAGCACAGTATCGATACCATGGAGGCCGGCCAGGAAGAGGACAACGAAAGATTAAGGCTCATCATGAAAACGATAGAGCTGCTGAGCTCGGCAAAAAATACCCTGTCTGTGAGCTATATGGGAAAGATGAGGGAGAATTTTGAAAAATATATCTCCGAGGTAATGGGCGGAGAGCAGGTCGCGATGGACAGCGATTTTAACATTACGGTCATGAAGAGCGGCTCCTACAGGAAGATTCAGAACCAGAGCACCGGAACGCAGGATATGATAAACCTCTGCGCCCGCTTTGCCCTCCTGGATTCGCTCTATGAAAATGAAAAGCCCTGCGTTATCCTGGACGACGTACTGAGCAATCTGGATGACGCGAATTATGAAAGGGCGATGCAGGCAATAGAGAAGCTTTCGGAAAGCTTTCAGGTGATTTATCTCACCTGCCACTCATCCAGAGCAGCAGCTAAGTAGAGGAGTAGCTATGAAGCTGTAAATCTGATTTACCGGGGATAAAACCTCTGTAATATCTGAGAAATAAATGTGGATGCCGCCGCCCTTAAGGGTTAAAAGAACGGTATCCGGGAAAGAGAAATTTAAGGAGGAAACGATGGAAGAAGCACAGACCATGGATGAACTGAAGGAGGAACTCGACAAGTCGCTGGACAAGCTGGGCGAACACGATGTGATGTCGGGGAAGGTGGAGAACGAGGAGCAGGCGGTAAATACCATCGCCTGGAACCGGGTCAAGGAGATGAAGGACAACAAGGAGACCGTAAACGTGAAGGTAGGCGGTATGGTCAACGGTGGACTCATTGCGTATCTGGAGGAGCTCAGAGCCTTTATTCCCGCGTCGCAGATTTCGACGGAATATGTGGAAAATCTGGACGAGTATCTTGGAAAGAGCCTGGATGTTAGGGTCATTACGGCCGATATGAACCGTAAGAAGCTGGTACTCTCCGCCAAGGTCATCCTGGAGGAAAAGGAGCGCGCAGCGCGGGAAGAGGCCTTCAATTCGATAAAGGTTGGAGATATCATCAACGGAAAGGTAGAGAGCCTGCAGCCCTACGGAGCATTTGTAGAGTTGAAGGAGGGCGTCAGCGGACTTCTTCATATTTCACAGATAGCCAACAGGAGGCTTAAGCATCCGGGAGAGGTGCTGAAGGAAGGAGAGGAAGTAAGGGTCAAGGTGACGAAGATAGCCGACGGAAAGATCTCACTTTCGAAGAAGGTGCTGGAGGAGCCGGCGGAGGACAGCGAGGAGGAGAGCTATAAGCTGCCCGAAAGCAAGCCCCTTACAAATTCTCTTGCGGGACTTTTAGATAATCTCAAATTTTAGTTCTGCCGTCCGGAGCAGCTTGTCGATATGGTTATCCCACAGCTGCGGCAGAGGACTGTCCGGATAGAAGCCGGAAAAATTAATTGCAGTAGTAAGCTTTAGCCCCTGCTCGGAAAAGGTCAGATTCAGTATAAGGGATCTGGCTTCCGACGGGGCAGAGCCTCCTGCCTCTTCTGCGAGAGAGGAGGGGGCTTTTTGCAGTATAAACTTCATGTAAAGGGGAGTATTCTTTCCCCTTATGAGCTCCATGCACAGGGGACGCAGCTCCGGCCAGGAGGCGTATTCGTTGGCGCAGGGAGTGTGGGTATAGTCGTTTTTATAAAATTCTTCATTGGCATGGCCGTCGATGTTCACGGTGATGAAATGAGCCTCTCTGCTGCCCATCT
>JAFTEI010000124.1 GCA_017453965.1 Lachnospiraceae bacterium | reverse complement strand
TTGGCTCAATCCCTTGCCATTACTGGGATTGAGCCACTTTTGCTTCCGAAGTTGAGATACATAGGGAAATCAATTTATACTATAGCAGACAACATAAAATTTGAGCGAATAATGACAAAAAATTTGTCCTTCACTGTAAAGCCTCAGGCGTGCAACCGTACCTGTGGCACACGATTAGTGCCACGGGTTACTGTTCACTGGCGAACTGCGCATTTACTGTGCAGTTACGCCCCAATGTGTTGCGGTTTCGATGGGTTTTGCCCCATCGCCGAAGGCGATTTAATTGGCAAAACCCGTTACGTTCGCAGCCTGAAAGGCTGTGAACAGTAACTGCCACGGATCCTGCCGGGTAATATGCCGTGGCCGGCTATTGATTTGATAAGAAAAATGCAGTATTTTTTCTTAGAGACAGAAGAACACAGGACAGGATGATAACAGGATAAGATATTTTTAAGGAGGAGCTTTATTTTATTATGAGAAACAGGCTTTTTATTTTACTGACAGGTCTCATGGTGGCGTTTTCGCTTTCGGCATGTACCAGGAATACAGGCGCTGCTGTTGAGGAAAAAACCGGTAGCATGGAAGAAGCGGCTGCTGATGGCGCAGAGGCGGCTGAGGAGGCTGAGGCCAGCGTCCCGGAAGCGGAGGAGACAGCCTCGGCGGGTCTGGCTAAGCTGGATAGTGCCGCATGGAGCTACAATGCGGAGGACGATGTGTATTATCAGCTGGGCCTTGCCTACTGTGAGAAACCAGCGGACACGGCTTACGAAAATCTTGCAGTATTCGTCCCGGGAAAATTTTTCAAGGGAACGGAAAATGAAGATGGAACCTTTACCTGTGAGGTCGACAATTCCGCAGTGGTGGGGGCTTATACAGCTGAGAGCGCACCCATCGTCATGCCGATAAACACTCCCGGATATTCGGCGATGTCTGCGCTTACGGAGTATGCAAGCTATACGGATTATACGGAGCAGGGTTTTGTGTATGTTCACGCAGGCTGCCGGGGGCGCGACGCGGGAGCACCGGCGGGAGTTACGGATCTAAAGGCGGCGGTCAGATATCTGAGATATTGTGATGACCTGATCCCTGGCGACGCGGAGAGCATTTTTACCTTTGGAATGAGCGGCGGAGGCGCCCAGTCAGCCCTGATGGGAGCTACAGGAGACAGTGCCCTGTATGAGCCCTATCTGGAAGCGATCGGAGCGGTGCAGGGGTTAAGTGACTCGGTGCTCGGCTCCATGTGCTGGTGCCCTATCACAAACCTGGACACAGCGGATGAGGCTTACGAATGGATGATGGGCGTGACCAGGAGCGGGCTCTCGACAGAGGAGAAGGAGATATCAGATAAGCTTGCTGAGGCCTTTGCCGAATATATAAACAGTGCCGGCATAAAGGGCCCGGACGGAAAGGCTTTGACGCTGGAGGCTTCCGCAGAGGGAATATATCAGGCGGGTAGCTACTATGACTATATGAAATCTGAGATCGAGCGTTCTCTGAACAACTTCCTCTCCGACACCGAATTTCCGTATGATGCGTCCTCCTCCAAGGGAGGAATGGGCGGAGGCCCCGGAGGCATGGGAGGCCCCGGAGGTATGGGCGGCCCTGGCGGAAGACCGGACAGGCAGGGCGGAAATAACGGAGAAATGCCGGCAATGAGCGGAAATGGCGCAGAAATGCCGGCAATGAGCGGAAATAACGGAGAGCTCCCGACTATGGACGGGGCGTCTGCCGGGGTTTCCTATGAAGATATAGATGACATTACCAGAAACGAGACTACAAGCGGAGTCAGCCTTTCCGGCACATATGAAACAGCGCAGGATTATATAGCTGCCTTAAATGCGGACGGCGAATGGGTAAGCTATGATGAAAAAACAAATACCGCGACGATAACCAGCATTGAGGACTTCGTACTTGCGCTTAAGAGCGCGTCCAAAAATCTTGGGGCCTTCGATCAGCTGGACGGAGGACAGGGAGAGAACACCCTCTTCGGATATGGGGACGGAAACGGGGCGCACTTTGATTCCACACTTGCTAATATACTGAGTGATATGGGAAGCAGCTACGCGGAGGCCTTTTCCGAAGACCTTAAAAAGACTGACGCTCAGTCAAATTCCGTCGATGTGAGGCTAAATATGTACACGCCGCTGTATTATCTGCTTGAAACATCGGACGGCTATGGCTCAAGCACGGTTGCAAAGCATTGGAGGATAAGAACGGGGCTCTCGCAGGGAGACTGCGCCCTTTCCACGGAGCTCAATCTCGCTCTGGCACTTCGAAGCTGCAGCGCCGTGTCCGATGTGGATTTCGAAACGATATGGGGAGCCGGCCATACAGAGGCAGAGCGTACCGGCAATTCCACGGACAACTTTACAGCATGGGTCAATGAATGTATGAAATAGGAATTAGTAATACCCAAACCCATGCTTGCGGCTTTTTCTTTTGTAGAGTATATTCATATTGTAGCAAGTGTACAGGCCAGGCTGTGATCCGCTGAACCGGGTGACAGCCTGGCCGAAGCCCGGCAATACGGTGTTAAGAGATATGAAGCAGGAATCCATTGTCTTTACTAATGATAATTGTATCGGCTGCAACAAGTGCATAAAGGTATGCAGTGCGGTTGGGGCTTGCATCTCCAAGGAGGAGGACGGGAAGGCCCGGATCATAGTCGACGGAAGCAAATGCGTTTCCTGCGGAAGCTGTATCGACGTGTGCGTGCACGGAGCCAGGGAATTTGAGGACGATACGGAGAGGTTTTTTAAGGACCTCGAAAGGGGAGAGAGGATCTCCCTGCTTCTGGCTCCGGCCTTCAAGGCCAACTATCCCGAGCGCTACGGCAGCATCTTGGGCGGCCTTAAGAAGCTGGGTGTCAACAGGATAATAAGCGTCTCCTTCGGGGCGGACATCACCTCCTGGGGATATATAAATTACATGGAAAAATACGGCTTTACAGGCGGGATCTCACAGCCCTGCCCGGCCGTAGTCTCATATATAGAACGCTATATACCGGAGTTCATCGGCTCGCTGTTTCCCGTGCAGAGCCCTCTGATGTGCGCCGCTATCTATTGCAGGAATGAATTGAAGATTACAGATAAATTCGCCTTTATAAGTCCCTGCATCGCAAAGAAGCTTGAAATCGAAGACCCTCACAATGAGGGCCTGGTCCAGTACAACGTCACCTTTGAGCATCTGATAAACTATATAGATGAACACGATATATCAGGTCCCTCCGCGCACAGTGAGATAGAATACGGCCTTGGCTCATTTTATCCGACTCCGGGAGGGCTGGCGGAGACAGTGCGCTGGTTTTTGGGAGACCAGATTTTTATCCGGCAGATCGAGGGCGAGCGGCGCCTTTATGAGTGGCTGCACCAGAATACGGAGCGCATAAAAAACAAGGAGACTCCGTTTTTATTTATAGATGCCTTAAACTGCGAAAAGGGGTGCATTTGCGGGACTGCTGTGGACCCTGCAAAATCAAAGACAGATGACGCGCTCTATGCCCTGCTTAAGATAAGGGAGGAGTCCAAGAAGACCATGAGCGGGGATGCCTGGTCCATACCCGATTCCCCCAAGGAGAGGCTTAAAAACTACAACAGGCAGTTTGAGGGCCTTAAGCTCGAGGACTACCTCAGGGGCTACACCGACCTTTCAGAGGAGTGCAGATACGAGATTCCCGGAGAAGAGGAGCTCGAGAAAATATTTGTCAGCATGAATAAGCTTACAAAAGAATCCAGGGCTATAGACTGTACCTGCTGCGGCTATGAGAGCTGCGCGCAGATGGCAACGGCCATATACAACGGCTTTAACCACAGGGAAAACTGTATATACTACGAAAAGACCATGGTTCACGAGCTCGAGATCGAAAAGGAGCAGGCCGAGGAGGCGACACGGCAAAAGAGCGTCTTTTTGGCCAATATGTCCCACGAGATCCGCACGCCCATCAATGCGGTGCTGGGCATGGACGAGATGATAATAAGGGAGACCGGGGAGGACTATACGAGGCAGTACGCCGTGGATATCCAGCGTTCCGGGAATATGCTCCTGTCCCTTGTAAATGATGTGCTGGATTTTTCAAAGATAGAATCCGGGAAAATGGAGCTGCTGCCCTCGGAATATGATATCGTGGCCCTCTTTTCGGACCTCGAGGAGATGGTCAGGCAGGGCATCCACGACAAGGGCCTGCAATTTGAGGTGGCAGTGGACGAACGCATCCCCAGATATCTGGTAGGAGACGTGGCGCGTCTGAAGCAGTGCATCTTAAATCTGCTTACCAACGCGAAAAAATATACCGAAAAGGGAGAGGTGCGCTTCAGCGCGGTCTTAGAGGAGGCGGATGAGACAAGGGCGCGGATACGCATACGTGTAGACGATACGGGCATAGGAATCCGCCCTGAGGATATTGAGAAGCTCTTCACGGCCTTTGAACGCCTGGACCAGGACCGCAACCGCACCATAGAGGGAACGGGACTCGGTATGAATATAGTCCAGCGCCTTTTGGATATGATGGACAGCCGCCTGGAGGTCGAGAGCGAATACGGCAAGGGCTCCTGCTTTTCCTTTTCCCTTGTCCAGAAGATACATAAAAATGAGCCGATCGGAGACTATGCGACCGCTGTAAGGAGGCTCTATAAAAAGCATTCCACCTATACCCAGAGCTTTACCGCGCCGGAGGCCTCCGTGCTCATAGTGGACGATACAAAGATAAACCTGACTGTAGCAAAGGGCCTCCTCAAAAAGACGCTTATGCGCGTGGATACGGTGGAGAGCGGCGAAGAGGCGCTGGAGCTCATGAAGAAGAATGTCTATGATATCCTGCTCTTCGATCATATGATGCCGGAGATGGACGGTATAGAGCTGCTGTACAATTTAAAGAGACAGGTCAACAACCCCAACAGGGAAAAGCCCTGTATAATCCTCACAGCCAATGCGGTGTCGGGGGCCAGGGAGGAATATTTAAAGAACGGCTTTGATGACTATATGGCCAAGCCCATAGGCGGGGTGGCGCTGGAAAAGCTTCTTAAGAAATATCTGCCCCCGGACAAGGTACTGTCCGCGAAGGATATCAGGCCCCAGGAACAGGAAGAGGAGGCGGAGTGGGCGCAGGAGAGCGATACTTCCCTCTCCATCGAGGGACTGGACGTGGATGAGGCCGTTAAGGTCTGCGGCTCCATGGACGTATATATGGCGGCGCTGGAGATATTTTACGAGTCCATCGGGGAGACCGTACAGGAATTAAACGGCTTTTACGACAGACGGGACCTTCCGGGCTACAGGATAAAGATACACGCCTTAAAGAGCGGGGCAAGGATGATAGGAGCCTATGAATTCGGCGATTGGGCGCAGAAGCTGGAGGAGGCTGCCAAGGCGGGAGACTTCAATTATATAAGGGATGTACACGGTGACTTTATCGAGGAATACAAGAAATTTGGAAACAGTCTGAAAAATGTGGTAAAATAAAAAGAGTATGATTCGATAGTGGAGGTTCTTTTTTGAATATAAGTAAAGGAAGACCTTTCCCGCTGGGGGCTACCGTGACCTCGCGGGGAGTAAATATAGCAGTCGTCTGTGAAGAGGGATGCGAGACAGGCAGGAGGCGTTCGCCCCTGACTCTGGTGCTGGAAAGAACGGACAGCGGGGAGAAGGAGAGAATCGCCTTCAGCGAAGCTGCCCGTGTCGGACACGTCTATTATATGCAGCTGGAGGATCTGGATACCGGCAAATATATATACAGCTTTGAAGACTCCGAGGGAAAGAAATTTACCGATCCCTTTGCCGTGAGGCTTGAGGGAACCGAGCAGTGGGGCAGGTTTACTCCCCGCGGGGCATATTTTCCCGAGGAATATGATTGGGGAGACGACCACCCCTTAAACCGCGGCTACAGCGAAATGATCATGTATCTTCTGCATGTCAGGGGCTTTACGAAGCATATATCCTCAGGGGTAAAGAATAAGGGGACCTTCGAGGGAGTGGCCGAGAAGGTGGAATACCTTAAAAGGCTTGGGATAAATACGGTAGAGCTCATGCCGGCCTTTGAATTTAACGAGGTCATGGATACCGAGAAGCGCACCCAGCGCGAAGCTGTTAATGCGGCTTCCGAGGAGATCGAGCCCAGGACCAAAAAATCCAGAAAGATAAATTACTGGGGCTTCACCGACGGCTATCTCTTTGCACCGAAGAACGCCTATTCAGCCAGGGGCGACGGAGAGCGCTCCTTTAAGGATATGGTAAAGGAGCTGCACGCCAACGGTATCGGGGTCGTGGTGCAGCTGTATTTCGAGAAGAAGTACGATACCGATTTTATTTCGAAATGTGCGGTCTACTGGGTATCGGAGCTGCATGTGGACGGCTTGAGGATACTTGGGGAGAAGATACCCAAAAAGGCGCTGACCGAAAATCCCTATCTCAAGGGCACCTGCATTATCTTCGACGAGTTCGAGCCGGAGATAAACGGGAACGAAAAGCAGACGCTTAAGAACGTGGCCGTATTAAACGACGCCTTCATGTGTGACAACAGGAAGTTTTTAAAGGGAGACGCTGATATGCTCCCTGCTTTTGTGCGTCATCAGCTGCAAAATGATGTCACCCTAAAGCGCATAAACTATATGGACAGCTACTACGGCTTTACCCTAAACGATATGGTGACCTACGATGCCAAGCACAACGAGGACAATGGCGAGGGAAATACGGACGGAAGCGACTACAACTATTCCTGGAACTGCGGAATAGAGGGAAAGACCCGGCGCAAGGGTATTGAGGCGCTGAGGCTCAAGCAGCTTAGAAACGCTTTTACATATTTAATGCTCTCGCAGGGAGTTCCGGAGTTCGTGGCCGGAGACGAGTTCAGAAATTCCCAGAAGGGAAATAATAACGCCTACTGCCAGGACAATGCGGTGACCTATCTCAACTGGAATGACCTGGAAAGGAGCCGGGAGCTCTTTGAATTTGTCAGGACCCTCATAGAGCTGAGGAAGGAGCACAAGGTCTTTCACAATGACAACAGGCTCACTCTGACCGACCCGAAGTCCCTCGGTGCTCCGGATGTATCGATACACGGGGAACAGGCCTGGGCTCCAAGGCTCGACAACTATATGAGGCACATCGGAATAATGTACAGCGGAGCCTATGCTCAGACTAAGGGGAGCAGGAGCAAGGATAAGGACTTTTACATAGCTTACAACATGCACTGGCAGAAGCACAGGTTTGCACTGCCGAAGCCTCCCAAGGGCAAGCGATGGCGGATCCTTATGAATACCGAGTCGGGCTTTCTGAATGACAGGTCGAAGCGGGAGGACACGGAACTCAACGTGGCGGAGCGCTCGATAGTGATGCTCGAGGCTGTTTAAAGTGAACGCTCAAATAGAAAGAGCTTTGCCGGTTACGATAGGAGTGAACGGTTTCACCTTAAAGCTCATAGCTCTGATCACGATGATGACCGACCACGTCGGGGCGGTGCTCTTTTCATACGGAGTGACCTATACCTGGCTTCGGGCCATCGGCAGGCTGGCCTTCCCGATATATTGCTTTTTGCTGGTAGAGGGCTTTCACCATACGCGGAATGTCATGAAATATATACTGCGTCTCGGAATCTTCGCGGTCATTTCGGAGGTACCCTTCGACTTATGCTTCGAGGGCGTGGTCTGGGACCCGGGACACCAGAACGTCTTTATATCACTGCTTATGGGAGTTACCCTGCTGCTGATACTGGAGCGGATAAGGGAGATACCCGTAAAGCTTCTGCTCGTCGTTTCGTTTTGCGTCACCGCACAGGAGATCCACTGCGACTACAGATATATCGGGATCTTGATGATATTGTTTTATGAGGTCTTCAGGGAGATTCCTCTTATGAAGAACTTCAGCCAGCTTCTGTGCAATATAAAGTTTTCTTCGATGCTGCAAAACGTAGGAATCTTTGCGCTTATCCCGATAGCGCTATACAACGGGAAAAAAGGACCGTCGATGAAGTATTTTTTTTATGCGATCTATCCGGTCCATCTTTTGATAATATATTTTGTCGCAAGACACAGAGGTATATATTAGATGTATTCATTTGCGGAACATTTTAAAACAGTGCTGGAGCATAAAAAGCTGGTGATGAAGGGCTGCTTTGCGGTAGGGCTTTATTTTCAGGGGATAGTCCACGACCTGAGCAAGTTCAGCCCCGACGAATTTATTGTTGGAGCCAGGTATTATCAGGGCAACAGGAGCCCCAACAATGCGGAGAGGGAGGACAGGGGCTACAGCTCGGCCTGGCTCCATCACAAGGGAAGGAACAAGCACCACTACGAATACTGGATCGACTATTCCTCCCAGATGAAGGGCGGAAGGGTCATGATGCCGGTCAAGATGCCGTTAAAATATGTGGTGGAGATGTTCATAGACAGGATAGCGGCCTCGAAGATATATAACGGCGATAAGTATGAGGACGACTATCCCTTGAAGTATTTTGTCCGCTCGATGGACAGGATACCAATGGACCATGAGACTAAGGCGCTTCTGTACGCCCTGCTGAAGATGCTTTCGATATACGGGGAGAAGAAGACTTTTAATTACATAAGAAGGAGGTTGCTGAAAAATGGCAGCTACTAAGATAATACTTACGGGAGACCGTCCCACGGGAAGACTGCATGTGGGACACTATGTAGGGTCCTTGAGAAACAGGGTGGTCCTGCAGGATTCCGGAGAGTTCGAGAAGATATTCATAATGATAGCCGACGCGCAGGCGCTGACTGACAACGCGGACAACCCTGAAAAGATAAGGGGAAACATACTGGAGGTGGCTCTGGATTACCTTGCCGCAGGCATAGATCCCGCCAAGTCCAATATTTTGATACAGTCGCAGCTATCCGAGCTCACCGAGCTCACCTTTTACTACATGAATCTGGTCACGGTGGCGAGGCTGCAGAGAAACCCCACAGTAAAGAGCGAGATACAGTTAAGGAACTTTGAATCCAGCATACCCGTCGGCTTTCTTTGCTATCCCATAAGCCAGGCTGCGGACATCACCGCCTTTAAGGCCACTACGGTGCCCGTCGGGGAGGACCAGGAGCCCATGCTTGAGCAGACGAGGGAGATCGTCCGCAAATTTAACTCGGTCTACGGAGAGGTGCTCGTCGAGCCTGAGATCCTGCTGCCGAAGGTGGAGGTATGCTTAAGGCTCCCGGGGACAGATGGCAAGAACAAGATGAGCAAGTCCCTTGGAAACTGCATCTACCTCGCCGACAGCGAGGAGGATATAAAGAAAAAGGTCATGAACATGTTTACCGACCCCAACCATCTTATGGTGAGCGACCCCGGACAGGTAGAGGGCAACCCGGTATTTACCTATCTTGAAGCCTTCTCGAAGCAGGAGCACTTTGACGAGTACGATCCCGACCACGCCAACCTGCAGGAGATGGAGGAGCACTATAAAAAGGGCGGCCTCGGAGATGTGAAGGTAAAGAAGTTCCTGCTAAACGTCATGTATGAGACCTTAAATCCCATCCGGAAGCGCAGGCAGGAGTTTGAGAAGGATATCCCCTATGTCTGCGAGGTGTTAAAGAAGGGCACCGAGGCGGCCAGGGAGACGGCAGCCCGGACCTTAAGCGAGGTCAAGGCCGCAATGAAGATCAACTATTTTGACGACGGGGCCCTTATAAGGGCATATGAGGACCGGGCCTAAGATGCACGAGCTGCCGGCAGTTACCGGGATCATCAGGACCCTGGATGAGGAGAGTGTCAAAAATAAGCTAAGCCGCATAACCGGGGTAAGCTTTGTCCTAGGAGAGCTTTCCTCCATAGAGGAGGAGTGTGTAAAAGCCTATTTTGAACTGCTCTCCAAGGGGCGGACGTCAGAGGGGGCGGAGCTTAAGTTCATAAAGACCTATG
>JAFTEI010000123.1 GCA_017453965.1 Lachnospiraceae bacterium | reverse complement strand
TCAAGACCGCCTCGTTATGACCACTTCGATACCTCTCCCGATCTTACCTGCTGCCCTCATCCGTGATCACTCTCCGGCAAATCTCTGGCAGCATCGAAAATTTTACCGAATTTCCATCTATTTGTCAACCTGTCCTGACTGTAAAATTGCTTCCGCGAGAATCAAATCCTCCGGAGTAGTGATCTTTATGTTAAAATACGTGCTCTCCACAAGCTTTGCGTCCACATCGGCAAACATCTTTGCCACCATGGTATCGTCCGTAACCGTGACGCCGGCGCTTCTTAAGCGCTCCTCCTGGTCTGTCAGCTTTTCATATGAATCCCTTATCAGATGAAAGTCAAAGACCTGGGGAGTCTGCATCAGCCACACCAGCGACCTGTCGGGCGTCGTCTTAATAAAGCCGTCGCCGTTTTCCAGCTTTACCGTATCCTTTGCCGGCACTGCAGCCACTGCTGCCCTGTATTTCTCCACGTAGTGCAGACACCTGTCCAGGACATGCTGTGTCACAAAGGGTCTTGCCCCGTCGTGGATAAAGACATAGTCGCAGCCATTGGACGCCATCAGCCCGTTATATACGGAATTGAAGCGCTCCCTTCCCCCGGCCACGATCTTTACCACCTTCGAAAAGCCGTATTTTATAACGATCTCCTTACGACAGTACTCCTCCTCGCCCTCGGTGCAGACGAGCACCACCTCATCTATAAAAGACTCCTCAAAGGTCTTGAGCGAATAATATATGACCGGCTTGCCGCCCAGCTCCAGATACTGCTTCGGCACCTTACCGCCCATTCTCCTTCCCTTGCCTGCCGCAAGCACGATCGCAACCGTCTTCATAAGTCAACTCCCTTGTCATCACGCATAATACGCACTTTTTACTGACTGCCGATAATAAAGATAACTACAATCCCAGACCGGGAACCGCATTTAGCTCCAGTCCCGAAAAATTTCCCTTTAAATATTCAAAATACGCAGCCGAGGCTATCATCGCCCCGTTGTCCGTGCACAATACCGGCTCCGGATAAAAGAACTCGATTCCCCGGGCCGAGCACTCCTCCTTAAACGCCCTCCTTAAAGCTCCGTTGGAAGCCACTCCTCCGGCCAGTGCAAACCTCTTCGCCCCGTGCGCCTCCGCCGCAGCCATGGCATTCCCTGTGAGAACGTCCACCACTGCCTGCTGAAACGATGCCGCCACATCAGCTGTGACCACCTCTTCCCCCTTCATCTCCATGGAATTCAGGTAATTTAAGACCGCGCTCTTTAAGCCGCTGAAGGAAAAATCATATTCCCCCGCCGCAACAT
The DNA here is from genome assembly GCA_017453965.1 of Lachnospiraceae bacterium. GTDB lineage: Bacteria > Bacillota > Clostridia > Lachnospirales > Lachnospiraceae > NK4A144. The sequence continues at coordinate 7,029 of JAFTEI010000123.1, read as the reverse complement.
GGGCTCTGGGAAAAGCTATCGCTTCCGGGTCACCCTCCTCCGAAGCCTTATCTATCTTCGGACCTCCGGGATAGCCCAGACCTATGGCTCTGGCCACCTTATCGAAGGCCTCTCCGGCCGCATCATCCCTCGTCACGCCAAGAATATCGTATTTCCCGTAATCCAGCACCTCCAGCAGATGTGTATGTCCCCCAGAGACCACCAGGCACATAAAGGGCGGCTCCAACTCCCTGTACTGGATAAAATTCGCGCAGATATGACCCTCTATGTGATTTACCCCGATTATGGGCCTGCCGATGCCGTAAGCATAAGCCTTCGCAAAAGAAACTCCGATAAGCAGCGGCCCTACCAGCCCCGGCCCGTAGGTCACCCCTACCGCGTCCAGCTCCTCCGGCCCGACCCCTGCCTGATTCAACGCCTCCTTCACCACCTGGTTTATCCGTTCCAAATGCTTCCTGGAAGCTATCTCCGGCACAACTCCGCCGTACAGCGTATGTATATCTATTTGTGAAGAAATAACGTTTGAAAGCACCTGCCTTCCGTTTTTAACCACTGAAGCCGCAGTCTCATCGCAGGAACTCTCAATTCCCAATATAGTTATGTCGCCCAATTATGTTAACCTGCCTGCTCTGTCCAATAACATCACCGATCCTGCCCCGGCCCTTCTCACGCCGGTTGCCACCCCAGTATCTTCCAGTGCCCTCTTTCGTCCTTTCTCAGGATAAAATGCTCATTGTCACTGTAATTCTGATTTCCCTTCTGCATCGTAAACATGCAGTAGAGCGTTGAAAGCTCGCCCTGACCTGTTTCCGAATACTCCACGTCCGTCGAGGATGAAATAGTAAAGCTGATGACCTTCCTTTTTTCACCACGAAACGTGGCAACATCCACCTTGAGATTGTTGAGGTACTGCCCCTCCTCCTGATTGCGCTTCAGCTCCTGATCAAAGAGCTCCCTCATCTGAATGCCCAGATTCTCGATATCCCTGTCCGAAATGTTATCCATATATAAGCACTGTGAAAGCTCCGCGTAATAGCGCACTACCTCCCTGGGACTCGGCGGATAGTTGTAGTCCAGATCCCTTTGCAGGACGTTCTGGACCTGCGAAAGCTTACCCTCCTCAGCCTGCTTGGGACGATTTATGACACGATAAAAGATAACGACAAAAGCCGCCGCCACTATCAAAAGCAACAGTATTTTTTTTACGTTACCCGCACTAATCTTCATAATCCAACTCCAGGGTCTTCCCGTCTTTACCCGCATGTGCCTCCGGAAAGATCTTACGGACCTCCGGCATAAAGGGCTTCGGGCTCACGAGGGACGGAGAATAATGGGTCAGCCACATGCTGCGCACCCCGACCTCCTTAGCCAGTCCCGCTGCCTCGTAAAAGGTCATGTGCTTATGCTCCTTCGCCTTGTCCAGCTTGTCGGGCTCTCCGTACATTCCCTCGCAGATGAAGAGATCCGAGCCCTGGGCATACTTGACGATCGAGGGAGTCGGCCTCGTATCCGTGCAGTAGGTCACCTTAAGGCCCTTTCTCGGCGCCCCCATAACCATCTCCGGATAAAACTCCTTCCCATCCTCATCCCGGACCGTCTCGCCCTTTTGCAGACGGTTCCAAAGCTTAAGAGGAATGCCCAGCCGCTTCGCCTCCTCGGCGTCAAAGCGCCCCTGCCGGTCTATGTCCACGCTGTAGCCGTAGCACAAAACGTTATGATTGACCTTAAAAGCGTTTATCCTGTAGCCCTTCCATTCAAATTCCGTATCCCCTTCGAACTCAATATATTCTATATCAAAGGGTCTGTCAGGCGCAATAGTCAAAAGCGCACGGCAGACCTTCTCCACTCCCTTGGGGCCGGCTATCAGAAGCGGCTCCGTCCTCTCCGCGTTTCCCATCGTAAGGATGAGCCCCGGAAGGCCGCTTATGTGATCCGCGTGAAAATGGGTAAAAAGAATGAGCCCGATAGGCTTCGGACTCCAGCCCTTCTTTTTTATTGCGACCTGCGTTCCCTCTCCGCAGTCTATCAGCACATTATTCCCGTTAAATCTGAACATCGCGGAAGTCAGGTGCCTGTATGGCAGCGGCATCATTCCTCCCGAACCCAGAAGACATACATCCAGCATTTACTTACCTTATCTTTTCCACATGATCACCGCATCGTCTCTCGGTGCAGTGTAAAAATCCTTCCTAAGACCCTCGCTCTTAAAGCCCAGCTTCTCGTACAGCCCTATGGCGGCCCTGTTGGCGCTCCTGACCTCCAGGGTATGCGCCTGTGCTCCATTGATCTCCAGGAGGCTTAAAAGCTCCCTCATGACCCTGTACGCCGTCCCCCTGCGCCTCAGTTCCGGCAATACCGAAACATTGGAAATATAGGCTTCGCCCGCAATGAGTCTGGCTCCTGCCAATCCTACAAGCCGCCCCTCAAGGCGCGCACACAAATAATACGCATAGTCCAGCTTCAGGGTATCGACAAAAGCCTGCTCGCTCCAGCCTTCCGCCCCAAAGCAGACCGCCTCGACTTCGGCAGCCTCTTTTGCGTCGCTGGCCTTCAGCCTTTCTATCCTCTCCGTCATTTAAGGCTCTGCTCCCTCTCCCTCTCGGCCTGGGACTTCCTCAAATAGACCGGCCTCATCTCAGCCGCGGTGCAGTATTTGCCCTCTTTATAGTACTGTAGAGCCAGAGCACCCACTGACCCCGCCCTTTGATGTGAAAGGTGATTCGGCGCAAAGCTGTATTTAACAGTGGCATTATTCCTTATATATTCCTTAAAGACCGGCACTCCGTCTCCCAAAAAGCAGACCTCCCTGCCGAGCTCGTTCAGTCTCTCCAGCAGCTTCGAAAAGGCCATCGCCGCCCCCTCCATGAGGGTCAGAAGCTCGTTCTCCGGGCCGAATTCATATATCCCAGTATAGACCTGCTCCCTTCTGGCGTCCATTATCGGTACCGACAGCCCCCTGAAGCCGTAGAGGTTATATGCCAGCGCCTCCAGCGTCGGCACGCTTATAACAGGCTTATTTAGGGCCATTGCCAGCCCCTTTGCGCTCGCTGCTCCTATCCTCAAGCCTGTAAAGGAACCCGGCCCGGAACTAACAGCTACCGCGTCTATTTCATCCAGCCCCATATCCAGCCCCTTGAGTATCGTATCCACCATGGGCATAAGGGTCTGTGAATGTGTTTTCTTATAATTGACGGTGTATTCCGCCGTCATCCTCTCGTCCTCCATAACCGCGGCTCCCGCCACAAGTCCGGAGGAATCAATCGCCAAGATCGTCAATCTCTATCCTTCTGTATCCGGCTCCCTTTTCGGGGGCCTTGCTTATATTTACAAAAATCGTGTTCTCCGGCAGTATCTCCCGAATCTGCTCCGCCCATTCCACGAGGCTTACCCCTCCTGCGTAAAAGCAGTCCTCGTAGCCTGTCTCCTCCATTTCCTCGGGCTCCGCGATCCTGTACACATCGAAATGGTGAAAGGGGAGCCGCCCGCTTAAATAGCTGTGCAAGATCGTGTAAGTCGGAGAATTCACCCTCTCCGTGACTCCCAGTCCCTCTGCAAAGCCCTTGGCAAAGACGGTTTTTCCGGCTCCCAGCTCCCCATTCAGCGCATAGACCTGGCCGGCCTCGGCCTTTTCTCCCAGGCTCCGCGCAAAGTCATATGTCATCTCGTCGCTGTCGGATTCAAAGATCATTTTCCACCGCCGGAGCCTTGGACAGGTCTATACTCCTTATCTTCTTGCGAAGCGGCAACACGCTCTTCGGATTTACCGAAAGCTCGTCTACGCCCATTCTTAAGAAGGTCTCCGTAAGCGTAAGATCCGCTCCGAGCTCCCCGCATATCCCGACCCAGGTATTGTGCCTGTGCCCGGCCTCTATCGTCATCTGAATAAGCTTTAGCACCGCCGGATGATGGGTGTCCGCAAAAGGCTCCAGCTTGGCATTCTGCCTGTCTATGGCGCAGGTATACTGCGTAAGGTCATTGGTGCCCAGGGAGAAGAAATCCACCTCCTCCGCCAGCTCGTCCGCACAGAGCGCCGCCGCGGGGGTCTCTATCATGATACCCACCTGTATCTGTCCCATCTTCACTTTCTCGTTTTCCAGCTCCCTCCGGCACTCCGCCAGCAGGTCCTTGCACTCCCTGACCTCCCTCAAGGAAATGATCATGGGGAACATTATACCCAGATTACCGAAAGCGGATGCCCGTAAAAGTGCCCTTAGCTGCCTCTTGAAAAAGTCCTTTCTGGTAAGGCAGATCCTTATGGCCCTGTAGCCCAGGGCAGGATTTTCCTCCTTGTCCAGTTTCATATAGTCAATGGTCTTATCCGCGCCTATGTCGCAGGTCCTTATGATGACCAGCTTCGGCGAAAGCGTCTCCAGCACCCTCTTATAGGACTCGAACTGAGCCTCCTCCGAGGGGTCCTCCGGACTTCCCAGATAGACAAATTCCGAGCGGAAAAGCCCTACTCCGCCTGCGTCGTTTACCTGCACCGCTCCCATATCCGAGGGCCCTCCGATATTCGCGTAGACCTTTATCGTCCTGCCGTCTATCGTTGTATTGTCCTTGCCCTTGAGCTCCTGTAAGAGTGCCTCCTGCTTTAAGTCCTCCTCGTGCCTCGCCGTAAGGGAAGCTACCAGGTCCTGGGTAGGCTCGATATATATGCAGGAATTATAACCATCCAGGATCGCGTCTTTCCCGTCCCAGTCGTCGCTTATATCCTTACACTGTATGAGTGAGGGCAGATTCATGCTCCTGGCCAGGATCGCCGTATGGGAATTCGAGCTTCCCTCCCTCGTCACCAACCCCAGCAGTAGTGACTTGTCCAGCTTGACCGTCTCCGAGGGAGCCAGGTCCTCCGCTACCAGTATAAAGGGCTCCGTACCCATGCTTCCCTCGGTATCGTTTCCCAGCAGAACATCCAGCATGGAATTCTTAAGGTCTATGACGTCCGCGCTCCTGGCCTGGAAATAGGGGTCGTCCATATCCTTAAACATCTGCGCCACATTGTCGAAACCCTGCCGCACCGCATATTCAGCCCTGCGGTTCTGCTCCGTCATTATGGTCTTGCACTCGTCTATGATGTCGTCGTCGTCCAGCATGAGCTCGTGGGCCTCGAATATCCCTGCACTCTCCTCCCCGGCTGTCTGCATCGCCTTTTCATAGAGTGCATGCTGTGCCTGCTGAACCTTTATTCTCGCATCCTCGAAGCGCTTCAGTTCCGGTATCGGGTCCTCAACCTCCGACTCGTCGATCTCGTAGACTGGTGCTTTGAATATATGTATCTTGCCAATAGCGATGCCGTTGACGATTTTTGTGCCCGTAGCAACCTTCATGCCCTATCCTCCCGTAGTTTAAAATGCGGAAAACACCCTGCCTGTACTTACAGATTTTCCTTAAAAAATTTTTCCATGGCTGCCGCGCACTCATCCTCGCCGTCGCCCTCGACAGTCACCCTTATCTCGTCGCCCTGCTTGATCCCAAGGCCCATGAGCTTTGTAAGCGAGGTGGCCTTGCTGCCCTTCTCGCCCTTATAGATCATGATGGTGCACTCGTACTTCTTAGCTTCCTTCACAAGATTCCCCGCCGGTCTTGCGTGGATACCCACCGGATCCGTAACTGTGTAATTAAATTCCTTCATTTCGCTTCTCCTTTCGTATAAGCATTTATCATTAAACCTGTAAAACAGATTTAAACACACTTCCAGTATAGTTGCTGTGACAGATCACACCTTTGTTTTAATAACATTCTATATCAAAGTATTTTTATTTACACCTTTTCAAAATCCGAAGCAGGATGTTTGCAAACAGGACAGATAAAGTCCTCCGGAAGCTCCTCTCCGACATATTCATAACCGCAGATGCGGCAGCGCCAAACCGTTTTGCCGTCCACCTTTTTACCAGTATCTTCCGGCTTCGGCTTTATATTTGACTGATAGTAGGTATAAGTTGCTGAAGGCACATCGCTCAAAATATCCATATCTGTTACATCAGCTATAAACATCGTATGAGTCCCCAAGTCAACAGTATTGATGACTGTGGCGCTGATATAGGCGTTTGTACCCTCAGTAATTATCATAGTTCCATTTTCCGCGCGCTTACAGGCAGTATAGTCGGCAAACTTGTCTACATCACGTCCTGACTGAAAACCAAAGTGCTTGAAAAGTTCGAAGGACGCCTCTTCGCTGATTATAGACACAGTAAATTTGCCACTCTCCTTAACCATATCATGCGTAAAATTTGCCTTATTTATTGTAACCGAAATTCTGTTTGGCTCTGAAGTCACCTGCATAGCCGTATTAGTAATACAGCCATTGTCCTTATCTCCACGCCTTGCAGTAACAACAAACAATCCATATGAAAGTTTAAACATCGCCTTAGTATTCATCAGTTAGTCCTCCTTCTGCATATGATATCCTGTTTTTGTAGTTACCGGACCGAATTCACTGTACTAACAATTATTTCACCCGGTTATTAATATTGTATCATCGTATGACTTTATCTACAATGCTTTTATCATGTGCTATGCTTAAGGAGTCAACAACCTCAACTAGCGTATTGTGGCATCAATACCCTTTTCTCTTTTACCATGACAAAAGCCTCCTGTGAATAGTGTATAAAACTCCCTCTGCAAAGCAGCTTCATACTTTACAGAGGGAGTCCGTGGGTTTTACTTTATTCTATTTTGACTTGGCCTTTATGCTTCCTGCAATATACTTTCCTGTATCCTTTGCACATCTTCAATAGAAAAGCCCGTGCATTCACTTACAACAGAAACCTCATCTCCTTTTCGCAGGAGCTTCTCCACAACCCGCTCCATCTCTCTGCGCGCCTCCTCACGATCCTCTCTTCTAGCGTTATCTACTGCTCTATTCACTGCCTCGATCTTCTCATTCTCGATTATCTGTTCAAACTTCGTAAGCATAACGATCCTCCTTAGTTCATCCGTCTGAGCCTTGTTTATGACCTTGTCTGTAAATGCCAAAAGATATTTTGCTACGAACCGTTTGGCCTCTTCGTCAATCATCTTGTCCAGAAG
>JAFTEI010000122.1 GCA_017453965.1 Lachnospiraceae bacterium | reverse complement strand
GTGACCTGCCTGGCCCGGCTCTTCGAAGCTTACGCTGAGCCGCACCTCGCCCTCCGAGGTATATTTGACGGAATTGTTCAGGAGGTTAATGAGGATCTGGCGAATCCGCATTTCATCGCCCACGAGCTTTCGGGGCAGGGCGGGATCGATGTCTACATTGAATTTAAGCCCCTTTTCCCCGGCTCTGGAACGCATCATTCTAACCACCTCACCCAGCATGGTCTTTTGGTCATAGGTTGCTGGAACGATGGACATCTTGCCTGACTCGATCCTCGACATATCCAGAATATCGTTAATGAGACTTAAGAGCATTTCGGAGGCGCTGCGGATGTTGATGGAATCCTCAGCAATCTTTTGGGAAATGCTTTCGTCCCTTAAGATAAGCTCGTTAAGGCCGATAATGGTGTTGATAGGTGTCCTTATCTCATGGCTTATGCTGGAGAAAAATCTGTTCTGGGCTTTGTTTATCTTTTCTATCTCAATGGCCTGGGCCCTTGTCCTTCGTATCTCTCTGGCCAGAAGCCAGGTCTGAAAGTAGATCATGCAGCACATCAGCGCGCTCGCGATTATAAGTGACATGAGCGAATCGGCAAAGGCCGTGGCCTCATCGTGGCTGACCACCAGCTCCGGCCTGCAGAGCGCCAGAAAGTATACCGCAATGACAGAAATGAGCTCAATTATTATAAATATTCCCCGCCATCTGCCCTTTAGTACCAGTGCTATATAGACTATGGTAAAGGCATACCATAGGGCGGCTCCTCCATGAATACCGCCGCTGGTAAAGAAATTCAGGGGTTCGTAGACCAGGACCAGGATGGCTGCCGTCACAACCGCGGATATATCCAACCTCCCCTTTTTGTAGCAGATCAGGGTAAAGGCGCTGAAAAGTACAATGCCCGAGGCGGCAATCAGCAGGGAGGAGGGATTTTCCCCTATAAATATGCCGGCTATCACGGCGATTCCTATGGACAGGATCCCGATGGAGGCCACCAGCACATACTGTCTGTCCTGTATATCAACTTCGTCATTTGTCAGATAGTTTTTCAGTCTTTTTAAAATATTCATGCTGTGATTATAACATGACAGGCGTCTGAATTGTACGCTGCAATATTTCAGGTGGCAAAATCACCGAGTATAAGGTATAATTTATAAGTGGAGCACCGTTTGCCCCCTCAGTTCAACTATATGCAGAAGGCACAAACTATGAGGGAAGGGCAGACGGGTGCTTCATAGGTGTTCGAAGTCAGTCGGGAACATTTTTATGACGAATAGTATAAGAAATATGGCCGTGAATGCATAAAGGAGGAAGATCTATGGCTAAAACTGTTCAGGCGAAAGCAGGCGCATCGGGGAAGAAGGTTAAAAAGAAAGGCGGGAGGCTGGGCATACAGTGGCGAATGCTCATAATGATCCTGCCGGTGGTAGTGATAGCTTTGAATGTAGTATCCTTAGTCAGCGGAGATCTGGCGAGCAAGGCCATAGACGAACAGACTACGAAATACATGGAGAGCGAGCTCAATGCCAATGTCAACGAGATCGACGGAGAGCTTGAGCGGATAAGGAGTACGGCGGAGACTCTGGCCAGCGTTGTAGGAGATACCTATACCTTTACAAACATGACCTCCTACAGGAATATCTTTTCGCACGTAGTACAGTCCAACGATATGGTACTCGGAGCCGGTATCTGGTTCGAGCCCCGTATCTATACAGGAGATATGCGCTACCACGGCTATGACTACGTGGGTCCTTACTGGTATAAGGACGGCGGCGAGGTCGTTGAGGACTGGGAATATTCCAACGAGGAATATGACTACTTTTCACAGGAATATTATCTTAACGCCAAGGCCCAGACCTCCCTTAAGGCTGTGATCACAGACCCTTACTACGACGAGGCCTCCGGAACAATAATGGCCTCCACCTCCTGTCCCATGTTTAACTACAGGAATGAGTATATAGGCTGTATCACCGTGGACCTGGGGCTCGATGCCATAAGCACGATGGTTGGCAGCATAAAGGTGGGAGAGAGCGGTCGCGGAATAATGACAGCCTCTGACGGAACTTACATCTATACCGATGATATGAGCAAGGTCACCAGCGCGATGAAGCTCTCCGACGAGACCGGCGGTATCGGCTCGGTAGCGGGTACGGTGCTTGGAAACGACAAAGGAGAGACTCAGTATAAGGACAGCGCAGGCAGGATAAATACCTACTACGCCACTGTTCCCGGAGTGGGCTGGAAGCTCCTTATCGTCATGCCCTATTCTGAGATACATCAGCCCATTACCAATATGACGCGGATATCCGTTGTTATATGTGTGATCTCCGTGATAATCTGCGTGCTTTTGATCTTCTTTATAGCGCGCTCCATAGCAAAGACGATAATCAGCGTAAATGCCTTCGCGTCAGAGCTTGCGGCAGGCAACTTTACGATAGACAAGCTCAATATAAAGAGAACCGACGAGCTCGGAGATATGTCCAATGCCCTCAACGATATGTACGAGAGCAATTCCACGATAATAAGCAATATCTCCTCGGAATCGGGCAATGTAAACGACTCGGCGACTACCTTAAGCGCCATGAGCCAGGAGCTTACGGCGGAATTTTCCAAGATTCAGACAAATATGTCTGCGGTAAACGATTCGATGATGTCCTCAGGAGCCGCTACCGAAGAGGTTTCGGCCTCTGTTCAGGAGGTAAATACCTCGGTTCAGGACCTGGCACACGAGACCGAGGAGACCGCAAAGAAGGTGAAGGAGATAGAGGAGCGTGCGGCGCAGATACAGGAGCGCAACCTGAAAGCGCACGACAATGCCATAAACATTACGAGCCTGAGAAGGTC